>JAFMSA010000067.1 GCA_017353855.1 Alphaproteobacteria bacterium | reverse complement strand
TGGGCAAACGGTGTTGAAAAGGAACTCAGCAAGGGGCTCGATGAACCCTCGTTTCGTTAAGGGACCTTATGTACGAAAGGGTGAGAGGTTAGGAGCCCGATCCCCTCTTGCGCCCGGCATGTGCGTGTTTGGGCATCTCCTGTGTGCTCTCGACCTCGGCCACGCCACGGCGTAGGCTTCGTCTTGGGACTGCCTGCAACCTATCCGGAGGCAATATGGAGCTCGCGCGGATTGGAGAATTCGAGGTTCATCGCGTCGCCGAATACGAGGGGCCGTTTATTGCACCGGACACGTTTTTTCCTGATTTCGACGCGGAGGTGGTGCGATCAAACCCCGATCATCCCGGCGCGAAGCTGATCGACACGGCGACCGGTAACCTGATCTTCAGCTTTCACAGCTTTATCGTCAGGACGCCGCACCATACGATCTTGATCGATTCCTGTCTCGGGAATGATAAGGAGCGTCCGACGCGCCCGCAATTTCATCGGCTGCGCAGCCCCTATATCGCCGATCTCGCCCGCGTCGGCGTCAAAGTCGAGGATGTCGATTATGTGATGTGCACCCATCTGCATTGGGACCATGTTGGTTGGAATACCAGGCTCGAAAACGGCCGGTGGGTTCCGACTTTCCCAAATGCGCGCTATGTGATGGCGCGCCGCGAATTCACGCACTGGCAGGAGGTACAGCAGCGCGGCGAGGACACACCGCATCGTCTTGCTTTCGAAGACAGCGTATTGCCGGTCGTGCGCGATGGCCAGTCGGTGCTGGTGGACGACGACTATGCGCTGGAAGATGGTTTGTGGTTTGAGAGCGCTCCCGGCCACACGCCGGGCAACGTCGTGATCCACGCCCGCTCGCGCGACCACCACGCGGTGTTTATGGGCGATGTGATTCACCATCCGCTGCAGCTGTTGAAGCCGGCATGGTCAACACTCGCCTGCACTGACCGCGAACTGTCGCGCCGGACGCGGACGCGGCTCATCGAAGAGCATGTCGAACGCGGCAGCCGCCTACTGCCGGCGCATTTCCCGAGCCCGACCGTGGGACGCATCGTCCGCCACGGCAGCGCCTATAGCTACGCGTTCGAATAAGACTGGAGGAGGTGCAATGATCGTCGAACAGATTTGGACTGCGAATGCGGGCCGTAACTTCAATTACCTGATCGCTTGCGCGGAAACCGGTGAGGCGCTGGCGGTCGATCCGCTCGATCACCAGAAGTGCCTGGCGGCTGCAAAGGCCAGGGGTTGGACTATTACGCAGATCCTCAACACGCATGAGCACCGCGACCACACCGGCGGCAACCAGGAAGTGATCGCGGCGACCAAAGCCCCGGTGCTGGCGCATGCCAACGCCAAGGACAAAATCCAGGAGATGAGCCGCGGGCTGCACGCCGGTGATGTGATCAAGATCGGCAAGACGGTCGAGCTTGAATGCTTGGATACCCCGGGCCATACAATGAGTCACATCTGTGTCAAAGCCCATGCAGACACCCCGGCATTGTTCTGCGGCGATACGCTTTTCAATGCCGGCGCCGGCAACTGCCACAATGGCGGTCATCCAAACGAGCTCTATAATACCTTCGTCACTCAGCTCGCCTCACTGCCTGAGGAGACGCTGGTGTATCCGGGTCATGATTACATTGCCCGCAATCTCGCTTTTACACTGGACCGCGAGCCCGATAATGCCATAGCTAGAGAAATGCTGCCGTCCATGGAGCGGCAGAACCCGGCAAAGGCGCTGGTCACGACCCTGGGACTGGAAAAGGAGATCAACGCCTTCTTCCGGCTGACCAGCCCGGCAGTGATCAAGCGGCTTCGCGAGGCCTTTCCCGACCTGCCGGACAATCCGGACCCGAAGACGGTGTTCCTCAGGCTGCGCGAGCTGCGCAACAAGTGGTGACGACGGTCCGCCGGCGATCTGGCGGTGCAATGCAGACGCCCGACCCGTCGTCGGGGCGGACACAGTCTAGCTTCACGGGATCCAGCCGGGGCCCGGATAATGATTGGGCGCCTGCGATCGGCTTGTCCGGCTTGCGGCGGATCATCAGAGGTAGAGGCGGCAGGCCGAGGCGGGGCAGTAGCCGCATCGGCGGTGACGCGGGGGCCCCGCCTAGCTCGATCGCTACCCCTGCGTCGGGGCTCGAAGATTACGAGGGAGGGACGCTGAGCCTCCCCATCGCTATAACCAGGGGATTCTAAGGACGCACCGTGGAAACTCTCCATGGAATCTTCCATGGCCTCGGTCTCCAGGCCAAATCTTCTTTGATGGACGATCCACCCTGACGCTCTCGCGTGGGGAACTGCCATCCCTCTCGTGTATTGACAATCCAGCGCCGTCCATCCGAGGAGGGGCTGCCCATCCGCTTGGCACTGCCGAGGCACGCTGGGAGTGTTTGACGGTCCTGATTTTACGGGCAGCCCTACGCTGGCCAACCGGCTATCCAGATGTTCAAAGACCGGAAACATTTTAACATGGAATTACTTCCCGGGAACATTAGCCTCGTGCGACGGCCCAACCCCATGGCTAAAGCCAGGGGCTTGCGGCCGGAAACATTGGTCAACGCACCCTTGCGGCGCGAGACCGCATCCCTGGCAAAACCGACCCGCTTGCGATTGTCGTGCACATAAGCTAACGACGCCGGCTGTACGCAGCGACCAGCAGCCTGTCGCGCTGCAAGACGCAAGACGATATCCAGCAGCCAGTTCTGGGCCTGAGCCCTAGCCCACAGACAGGCGGGCGGACATCTCTGTAGACTATCCGACCATCGTGAAATGGCGCTTCGAGCAGCTCGGCGCGTTCCGCAGCTGCAGAGCCGAAGGCGACCGAGGGACCGAGGGCACGAGCAGGCCACTCGCGAAGCGCGGCGTTAACCTCCGGCCAAGGAATACTCCGTTCCCGCTCCTGATCGAGACTCGCGATTCGACCATCGAGTTCGGCTCGCTGGCGTCACGGGCACGTCCTGGTCGCCAAGACTCTCCCGGAGTCTTTCAATTTAAATCAAATCGAGCTGCTCGCCCGACGAGGGCCGGGCCAGCTCCGGTGCCAGATCAGTCATGTCATGGATGCTTCATCCAAATATCGGCAGGCGAGGGCGAACTGACTGAGGCGGCGGCACTGCCGCCACTCGCGCAAATGCCCGGCGACGGTCGGGTCGGGCTCTGCATGAGGCGACGATCACGCGGGCACGGCAGACGCCAAATCACCTCGCGGGTAATCGATCGCTGCATAGCGATGCGGAACGAAAACGACGGCGAGCGGCGCCGCGCGATGAGCGCTCGGATCCGGGCCAAAGGGACCGGTTATGTCGACCCGGTATCTGGGAGGCAAGGGCTTCGCCGGGATCGACACGCATCATGACCGCGTCCGCGTCTCCCCCGGAGCTCGCGCCCGACGGCGGCGCTCCAGTGCTCAGCGGCATCGTTTTCGCAGTCGTTGCCGCCGACCGCCGCCTCCTGGAGTGACGGGGTTCTTCGACCATGTTGCCACTTCGTCGCCGGACCAGTTAAACCTGCAACCGGAGACGGGAGGGTAGCCTGCCCTTCCCGGCATCGTTGGGGCCGCCTGACCATGTCAAACCCGCGAGTTGCCCGGGGCGGCAAGCCGCTCTACGGTGCGAAGCTCGGCATACTGATGCTGGAGACCCGGTTCCCGCGGATTCCCGGGGATATGGGGAATGCCGAGACCTGGCCGTTTCCGGTCCTGTACAAGGTCGTCCCGGGCGCCTCGCCGCGCCGTGTCGTTTGCGAGAGAGCCGAGGGGCTGCTCGCCGAATTCCTCGCCGCCGCCGAAGAGCTCGTCCGCCTCGGTGCCGACGGCATCACGACGACCTGCGGGTTTCTTTCGCTCTATCAGCGCGAACTTGCCGCGCATGTCGGCGTGCCGGTCGCGACGTCGAGCTTGATGCAGATTCCGTTCATCGAACGTGTTTTGCCGCCCGGTAAGCGCATCGGGGTCCTGACGGTGAGCGCCGCAAACCTCACCGAAGAGCACTTGCGTGCCGCCGGCGCCGATCCGGCGACCCCGGTCATCGGCACCGATCAGGGCAGCGAGTTCTCCCGCGTCATGATCAACGACGAAGAGTGGCTCGATGTCGCCGCAGCAGAAAGCGACGTTCTCGCCGCCGGCGAGGAGCTCGTTGCGCAGCACTCCGGCATCGGGGCGGTGCTGCTCGAATGCACGAACATGGTTCCCTATGCGCGGGCATTGTCACAGCGGCTGCGCCGACCCGTGTTCAGCATCTATAGTTTCGTGAGCTGGTTCCATTCGGCGCTGCTGCCGCGCGATTTCGGTTATCCGGCGAGCACTGCGGGCGAATGGCGTGAGCGATGAGCGCGGTGCTGATCCGTTTTGCGGCCGCTGCGGACGTGGGGTTGCTGCTTGAGTTAATCCGTGAGCTGGCGGCCTATGAAAGGGCACCCGACGCGGTTATCGCGCGGGAGTCGGATCTGCTCCGACACGGCTTTGGCGCGCAACGGCGTTTCGAGGCGCTCCTCGCGTTTATTGAGGATGAGCCCGCCGGCTTTGCCCTGTTTTACCCGGATTTTTCGACCTGGTACGGCCGCCCCGGGCTCTATCTCGAAGACCTTTATGTGAGAGACTGGGCGCGTCGGCGCGGGATCGGGCGTCGTCTGGTGGCACGGCTGGCGGCGATCGCGCTCGAACGCGACTGGCCGGCATTGCATTTCAATGTATTGGACTGGAACCCGGCGCGTGGCTTCTATCACCGGCTCGGCATCGAACGGCGCGCGGGGTGGCTTCCCTACGGCGCCGCCGGCGATGCGCTCCGCCGCCTCGCCGCGGAAGACTAGCGTTCAGTACGCGCCGCTGAGCTTACGGTGATCCCAGCTGGTGATCTTCTCCGGCGATATTTTGAGCACGACGCGCTTCGGGGCGCTGTCATCGGCGGCGCTCGGCCGCTCGTTCGAGGCGCCGCGCGCCCGACGCATTTCGGCAAAGGCGAGGCGCACCGCGTCCTCGCCCTCGATGATTTCGCAATGGCCACGCACCATAACGCCTCGTAATTCGGAATATTTGTCTCCGGTCTCGACCATCACCGCCACTTTGGGATTGCGTGCGATATTCACGACCTTCTGCGCCTTGGCGTAGGAGGTCATGTAAAGCGCGCCGTCTTTTGGATAGAAATTCATTGCCACGACATGTGGAAACCCGTCCTTGTCGATCGTCGCCAGCGCCGCCTTCCGGTGTTCGCGCAGAAAGGCGGATTGTTCCTCGGGCGTAAAGCGGATTTGCCGGAGACGCTTCATCGAGATTCCTTTCGGCCCGTACTCTGCTTAAGATCGTCCTGACAGCTATTCGTACATCAACCGCGGGAATTGAGCGATGCTGGAAGTCTGGAGCTGGCCGACCCCCAATGGCCACAAGGTGCATATTGCACTCGAGGAGCTTGGCCTCGAATACAAGGTAATCGCGGTCAACATCGGCGCCGGCGACCAGTTCAAGCCGGAGTTCTTGCAGATCACGCCAAACCACCGCATTCCGGCGATCGTCGACCCCGACGGGCCGGGCGGCAAGCCGTTCACGCTCTTCGAGTCGGCGGCGATCCTGATTTATCTGTCGGAAAAGACCGGTGGCAGGCTGATCCCGAAAGACCCGATCGGTCGCTACAAGTGCCTCGAATGGATGATGTTCCAGATGGGCGGGGTCGGCCCCATGTTCGGGCAGTGGAACCATTTCGGCGCATACGCCACGGAGAAGATCCCCTACGCGATCGAGCGCTACACCAATGAGGTGAAGCGATTGTGCCGGGTATTGAACCAGCGCCTCGAAGCGGCGCATTGGCTCGCGGGCGACGAATACAGCATGGCCGACATCATTACCTTTCCCTGGATCCGCACCGCCGCCCAGTCGGGTCCTCGTTTCGCCGAGCGGGGCAGCATCGATCTTGGTGACTATCCCGCCGTCAGACGCTGGTATGACGAAATGGCGGCGCGTCCTGCAGTGCAGCGCGGCGTCGCAGTGCTCGCCGAGCAACAGCACGATCGCCGGATAAGCGGCGCCGAGCGTGAGAACATGTTCGGCGCGACGCAGTTCGCGGTGCGCTAGCCAAGCTAGCGTCAGTGCAGGAATCTGCCTGCATTGAAACGTTTTCCGCGGGAACGACGGTCCTGGGGCTGGGACAGAGCGATAAGCCGGCGTGCACCGGCAGGGCAACAGAGCCACACGGCGCGCGAGGGGACGATCGCCCGTCCGGTGCGGAAAGGCACGTTATGCGGGCCCCGGCTCGATGAAATACGCGAGAAGTTCGAGGAAATCGAGCCCCGGGCGTGCAGTAAGGACGGGTTCCGGGATACGGGCGGAGATCGGCGATATCAACAGACGCGGGGTTTCGCCGGTGCTGCCCGACCCATCGTGACGCCGCCTGCTGACCTGTGAGCGGCGGCCCTGCTCATCACAGCCGGAGGGCGCTCAGCGCCAGAGCTGGCGCGTGGCGAGTGCCGCACCTTGCGCGAGTGCTTCGAGCTTAGCCCAAGCGATCGCCGGATGGATTCGGCCGCCGAGGCCGCAATCGGTAGAGGCGATGACTCGCTCCCGGCCGACGAGATCGGCAAACCGCATGATCCGCTCGGCGACAAGTTCCGGATGTTCGACGACATTGGTGGCGTGGCTGACGATTCCCGGCAGGATCAGCCTGTCATCCGGGAGCTTGACGTCCTGCCAGACCTTCCATTCGTGCTCATGGCGGACGTTGCCGGCCTCGAAAGAGTAGGCCCGAACATTGATCGCCAGCATCACCTCGACGATGTCGCGCATCGCGATGTCGGTAGTGTGGGGCCCGTGCCAGCTGCCCCAGCATAAATGAAAACGGATCCGGTCCTCAGGCAGGCCGCGGATCGCATGGTTGAGCGCCTCGACACGGGCCATCGTGAATTTCTGGTATTCTTCTACTGTGGGTTCGGGATTGATCATGTCCCAATTCTCGGCGATCGCCGGATCGTCGAGCTGGAGGATGAGCCCCGCATCAAGGATTGCCTTATATTCCTCGCGCATCGCATCGGCGCAGGCGTAGAGAAGCTCCTCCTCGGTCTTGTAATAAGAATTGCCGATGCGCGAGGCGCTGCCCGGGGCGACGGCAGTCATAAAACCTTCTTCGATCCCCACGGCCTCCAGTGCGGCTTTGAAATTGGCGATGTCGGCCTTGATCGCCTCGCGCCCGGCATAGTGGATCGGCGCCACGCAGATCGGCGCGGCAGGTCGGGGTCCCGTCGTTATCCCCGATTCGGGATCGTTGTACGCCGCAGCAAACCGGCGGCGATCCCGGCGATCGCCAAAGCTCGTCAGCACGACGTGACCGCGCGAGGAGCGCCTCGGCTCCATCTCGTAGAGGCTGGGACCCTCGGGATTGAGGCCGCCGAGGCGATTCCACGAATACCGCCACCACGAACCGTAATTCACGCGCTGCGCCATCGGCTTGCCGAACTCGCCATCGCCGGGGATGTCGATACCGGCATCCCTCTGGCGGCGCACGACCTCCGAGACAGCCGCCCGAAGCCTTTCCGCAAGCGTGCGATCATCATTGGCGCCCCATGCCGCGATCAGATCGTCCGGACGCGGCAGGCTGCCGGCGTGGCTGGTCAATATGTGGTCGGAACTGCTTCGCATGGGCTCAGTCCTTCATAACGTCGCGCAGCTGTTCGACCGCGGCGAGGTGGTCGCGGAGGATTATTTCCAGATAATTGCGCGGCACTTCCGAACCCTTTTCGGTCAGGAACCGGCCGGGCCTCTCAGGCACCCGCCCGAACCCGCAGGGTGCTGCAATCCCAAATCGGGGCAAGTACTTGCGCGCCGCGCGTAGCTGGCGCTGCAGGCCGCCGGGCGCGTGCATGTGGTGGATCGCGCCGAGATAGACCCTAGCGCTGCCGGCCTGGAGATCTCCCAGAGGCGCGAAAAACGCGTCCTCGGCGGAGCCCAGTGTCGGCAGATGAAGAAAATCAACGCGCCGGCCCGAGGCAGCCACTGCCGCATTCAGCAGAATGACCGAACCCGTCAGATCGCGCGGCTGGCGCGACGGCCAGCCGTCGAGCGTACCGAAGCACGAGTGGTAGCCCAGTGCCGCCGCCTCGGGTATGCGCGGCGAGATCTCGCGAGCCGGCGCCATCAGGCGCTCAGCCTCGCGTTTCGCGGCGTCGATGCCGTCGCGTTCGAGCGCCGCTTCGACGTAGCGGTTTTCGACGGCCAGGTCCCACTGGATTGCGAGCTCGGCGGGTGCGATCAGCTCGATTATCTTTGCGACTTCAGCGCGCAACGCCGCGGTGAAGCCCGGCACGATGCGCACGTGGTCTGCAGGGTCGGGGAAAAACAATGTTACCGCGCTGTTGGTGAGCGGCAGACATACCTGAAGCCTGAGCGCGGCCGGCAGCACCCCTTCTTTCTTCAACTGCCGGAACACGAAGTACGAATTGACCGCGTCCTTGGTGTAGCCGAGACGCCAGCCCGGATCGCCAAAGCGTACTGTCTCGACCCCCGGCTTCACGCGGAACCGGAACTGGTCGTGAATGCCTTGGGGTCGCCATTGCTCCACACCGTTCTGGTCGGGAGCCGGCCGCCCCAGGGTTTCGATTTCCGGATGCCCGTTGAGGACGCGATACGCGATGCCGTCGATCCAATATCGCCGGTCGCCGACCTCGCCGTCCGGCATGTAGGCGAGAAACGGCCCCAAAGGGCGGCCGACGGTGCGGAACACCTGCTCCACCGTATCGAGCGGGACGCTCCCGACCAACAAGATATCGCCGGTCATTGCCGGTCAGCCCCAGAGCTCACGGGTGGCCAGTGCGGCGCCCGCAGCCAGCGCTTCCAGCTTGGCCCAGGCGATCTGCGGATGGATGCGGCCCCCCAATCCGCAGTCGGTCGACGCGATGACCCGCTCCCGACCGACGATATTGGCAAAGCGAACGATCCGCTCTGCGACGAGCTCGGGGTGCTCGACGACGTTGGTGGCGTGGCTGACGACGCCAGGCAGGATCAGCTTGTCGTCTGGCAGTTTCACGTCTCGCCACACCTTCCATTCATGCTCGTGTCGCACATTGCCGGCTTCGAACGAGTAGGCGCCGGCGTTAACGGCCAGCATCAGATCGACGATGTCACGCATCGGAATGTCTGTCGTATGCGGCCCGTGCCAGCTGCCCCAGCACAAATGGAAGCGGATCCGGTCCTGCGGCAGCCCGCGCAGCGCATGGTTGAGCGCCTCGACTTGGATCATCGTGAACTTCTTGTACGCCTCGACGGTAGGCTCCGGATTGATCATGTCCCAGTCCGTCGCGAGAGCGGGATCGTCGAGCTGCAGGATCAGCCCGGCATTGAGGATCGCCTGGTATTCCTCGCGCATCGCCTCGGCGGAAGCGAACAGAAACTCCTCTTGAGTTTTGTAATAAGTATTGCCGATCCGCGTCGTGCTGCCCGGGGCGATCGCGCTCATAAACCCCTCCTCGACGCCGGCGGCCGTCAGCGCCGCCTTGAAATTGGCGATGTCGGCCTGGATTGCGGCGTGACCGGTATAGCTGAGCGGGCCGACGCAGACCGGCCCGGTGGCCGGGCGAGCCCCGGTCGTAATGCCCGAATCGGGGTCTTGATATGCGGCCGCGAACCGCACGCGATCCCGCCGGTCGGAAAAGCCGGTCAGCACGACCTCGCCGGGACGGGATCGCCGCGCGGGCATATCGCGCATTTCGGGTCCGCTGAGGTCGAGCCCACCCAGACGGTGGAAGCAGTAGCTCAGCCATGCGCCGTAATTTACCCTGTGCCCCATGGACTTGCCGAATTCGCCATCGCCGGGAACGTCGATGCCGATATCTTTTTGGCTGCGGACGACCTCGGCGACCGAGGCCCGGAGCTTCGCCTGAAAGCCGTGCTCGTCGGTCGCCTCGCCGGCTTCTCGCGCCCGGTTCGCCTCGATCAGGTCGTCGGGGCGCGGCAGGCTCCCGACATGACTCGTCAAGGTGTGATCGACGCTCGCCTTCATCGTGTCCCTCCCCCGGACGAGGCTGTAGAGGCAGCGCGGATGGCGGAGATTGGGATTCTCCAGAAATTTGTTCGGCTGCCTGCGCAGTTAACATCTTACATCAAAATGAGCGATGCGATAGTCGATCCCCTTTGGGGGCGGGCCGACAGTAGCCGGCGCGACCGCGTCAACGACCGCTCACGCGGAGTCTTCGCGGCAGCGATTGGCGCGTCTCACAGTACTGTATGGCGGAGAGCTAGAGCACTGCGAGGCAGCTAACGCAGCTGACGTTCGGTATGGCTTGCGCGATCAGACGCCAAACCGCCGTTACGGAAAAATCCGTTTCCATCCGCATGAGTTCCATGGTCCCTGTCCGATCGAGAAATCAGGCGGCGCGGCCTGGCGTGGCGCGAGCCGACTTTGCCGGCTATCGGACCCGCGGGACGGCACCGCAGAGCGCTGCGACAGCTGCGGCCGGCAAGATCATTGCCGACTGGCCGGCCGGTCCGGGACTACTCGAAGAAATCAAGCCTGTCGCTGAGCACCGCAGCCAGCAGGATCTTGAATAGGCTGCGGGTTGCGCGTCAGCCTGGTCTGCCGCTCCGGCATGCCGGTCCGCCCGTCTTCCTCCGTGCTCGCCGGCGGGAGATCCCGGCCATTAAAAGGGGCGTGCCGGGCGCCCCGGCGGGGGCGTTGCGCAAACGGGTCTGCTGATCCGGAGATCACATTCGCGCAACCGGCTTGTGAGACAACCCTCAGACGCGCCGCGTTTCGAAGTCAATGCGCGGGTCGATCACCATATAGGTCAGGTCACTGACGAGCTTCAGAAGCAGCCCTATGAGTGTGAAGACATAGAGGGTCGAGAACATGATCGGGTAATCGCGGTTGATCGCCGCCTCAAAGCCGAGCAGGCCCAGGCCGTCGAGCGAAAAGATCACCTCGATCAGCAACGACCCGGTAAACAGAATGCCAATCAGCGCCGCCGGAAAACCGGCGACCACGAGGAGCATCGCGTTGCGAAAGACGTGGCCGTAGAGCACCCGGCGCTCGGTCAGACCCTTGGAGCGGGCGGTCAGCACATATTGTTTGTTGATCTCCTCCAGAAAGCAGTTCTTTGTCAGCATCGTGAGCGTGGCAAATCCGGAGATCACCAGCGCCGTGATCGGCAGTGCGATGTGCCAGAAGTAATCGGCGATGCGCATCGGCCAGGAGAGCGCACTCCAGTTGTCGCTGACGAGGCCGCGCAGCGGAAAGATCGACAGGTAGCTGCCGCCGGCGAACAGCACGATCAGCAATACCGCAAACAGGAAGCTCGGTACCGCGTAACCGACAATGATGACCGTACTTGTCCACACGTCAAAACGGCTGCCGTCACGGACCGCCTTTCTGATGCCGAGTGGAATCGAAACCAGATAAGTGACGAGCGTTGTCCACAGTCCTATCGAGATCGAAACCGGCAATTTATCTTTGATAAGATCGATAACGCGCCGGTCTCGGAAGAAACTGGTGCCAAAATCAAATGTCAGATAATTTCGCATCATCAGGTAAAAGCGCTCGAGCGGCGGCTTGTCGAAGCCATATTGCTTTTCGAGCTCTTTGATGAGCGCGGGATCAAGCCCGCGCGCACCGCGATAACCGCTCTCCTCGCTTCCCGACGGGGTCTTGATCTCACCGCCAGCCGTGCTGACCCGCTCCGTGGCGCCGACCGTGGTACCTTTGAGCCGTGAAATCATCTGCTGGACCGGACCGCCCGGCGCTGCCTGCACGATAACGAAGTTGACGACCATGATCGCGAACAGCGTCGGGACGATCAGAAGGATCCGACGGATCGCATAGGCGATCATGTGGAATCCCAGCTGCGATGAGCCTCAGCCTTACCCGCCAGGCCCGGGGCCGGCCCCCGCGCCGTGCTTCCCGTGGGCTCGCGTGAATTTGGTTCTCCCGCTTCGGCACTGAGCGAGAGGGTCGAGAGCGCGGCGAGGCAGGTGCGGGTCACTGTTTGGTTACTTCACC
>JAFMSA010000479.1 GCA_017353855.1 Alphaproteobacteria bacterium | reverse complement strand
TGGTCAGCCCGCAGCGGGTGATCGAGGATCTGCGATCGATCCGCGAGCCGGGGGTCTTTATCGTCGACGACGTCTCCTTCGTCCACGAGCGCCACGGGATGGAGATTGGCGAGGCGATCGCCAGAGCCGGCATTCGCAAGCAATACTATCTCGAGACCCGGGGCGACGTCCTGCTACGCAATAAGGAGGCGTTCCGCCTGTGGAAGCGGCTCGGGCTCAAGACGATGTTTCTCGGTCTCGAGGCGATCGACGAGGAAGGGCTGCGGAAATATCGCAAACGCGTCTCGCTCGGCCGCAACTTCGAAGCCGTCGAGTTTGCGCGCTCGCTTGGCGTCAATGTCGCAATCAACATCATTGCCGATCCCGATTGGGATCACGAGCGTTTCAGGATCGTGCGAAACTGGTGCCTGGAACTGCCCGACGTGATCAACATCAGCGTCAACACGCCTTATCCCGGCACCGAGACCTGGATCACCGACCAGCGCCGGCTGGCGACCCGGGACTATCGCCTGTTCGATATCCAGCATGCGGTACTGCCGACACGCCTGCCGCTTGCCGAGTTCTACAGGGAGCTCGTCACGACGCAGCGCGCGATCTATTCCAAGCACCTCGGCTGGCGGCAGTTGCGCGATGTTACGGGGATACTTGCCCGCCTGCTGCTTCGGGGGCAGACCAATTTCCTGAAAAGCCTGTTTAGTCTCGATAAGGTTTACCGGCCGGAATTGCTGCTGGCCGACCATGCGGCGCCGGTCGCATACGAGGTTCCGCTGCCGCCGACTACGGTCGATAACCGCGACAGGAGGTCGTTCTATATTCACGCGCCGCGGGGCCGCAGGGGCCGGGCGATCGATCAGGCCACGGAACTGTTTGTCGACGAGACCCGGGCGGGAACACCCTGAGCCGACCCGCCAATCTGAATTTAGCCTCTAATCTTTGAGGAGGTGAAGGTTGGCACCGCGCCCGCGCAGGGAGGCGAGATAGCCTTTAACGATGCCGAAATCGGTATCAAACTCCATGCGCACCGGCTCCATTATGTCGCCGGCCATCACGCGGGCATACCAGATCCGACCGGTCCGGTACGTGTCTTCGTTCCGGTCCGGATTGATGACGATATCCTCGCGTGTGACTTCGCAGACCTGCGCCGGGCCGGAGAAGTTCTGATGCCCGTCGGCCGAAAGCATCTCGCGTTTGAGATCGGTGAAGCGAAGATTATAGAAGCCGCTGCCGTCATATACCGGCACGATCAGCGCGCAGGTGCCGCGGCGAGCGAGCTGGCGCTCGACTGTGAAATAGGCGGTCAGCTGGTCGACCGCGCCCCGCACCTGCTCGCGTGAAACGTGCACAGCCCGATTCGCCGACGCCGGCGGACCGGCATTGATTACGGCGCCGTCGCCGCGGTAATCGACAGCATAATGCCGATCGGCGCCATTGCGTCGAACATCGGCGCGGTATGCTTCGGGATGAGCCGTGTCCCGCGAGAGCCCTCCATGAACTTCGGAATGGCTCGTCAGATCCACGAACACGCTGGCGAGCCCTCTGGTGTCGAGATCCATCGCGATGGCATACCGGTCCCCGGCCTCTTGGACAGTGGTGCGGTTTGTCAGCACGTGGAAACCGGCAAATCCGTAAATTTCAAACCGGGCGTCGATGCGATCCGGCACAGCAGCCGGCACCTTTAACGCGCCGGGAGCGACGGCGAGCAAGGCCAGGACCAACGCGGTAGGCGCATAGCGCGCGCGGATCATGTGCAACCATCGCATAACGGAGGCCCCCAGTCCAGATCGCGCGATTTTACACTCGCCGACCGGCCGTTGCGGGCCAAGCGCGAACCGATCAGTCGGGCATCGTCGTTAGAATTCGACGATCTGCCGTTTCAGCCCCTTGGCTACCGCCTCGGCGCGCGTCGAAGCGCCAAGCTTGCGGAACAGCGATTCGATGTGGAATTTAACCGTGTGGGGCGAGATACCCAGGCGCCGCGCCGCGGCTTTGTTGCTCAAACCACTGCCCAGAGCGCTCAAGACCTCGATCTCGCGCGCGGTCAGCGGAACCGGCGGCTCCTCCGCCAACTCGCCGAAATTGCCGCCTTGCGGGTCGGGCGCACGCACTGTCAGCCCCGCCGCAACGGCACGCAGCGCCGCATCGATCTGAGCAGTGCCTGCGTCTGCCGGGAGCCGCCCGGCAAATTCCTCGTCCAGCCCGCCGACGGCGACCGCCGAAGCCGGCGCAACCCCATCTGCAGCTCCATCGCTCAGGATCGCGTCCGGGGCGGCGCTCAGTTCGACCAGCTCGTGCCCGCATTCGGCCACGAATGCGGCGAGCCGGCTTTGCGAGGCGTCATCCGAGGCAGCAACCGCGACCCGGAGGCGGACTGGGCTGACACTCACCCGACAGCTCATTGCGATGGCCGAACGCCGACGAGCGCAGACAGAAGGACGAGCTTGCCGGAGCGGATCACGCGCAGCTCGATCTGCTGCCCCACCGCATCGGGGCCGAGCCGGTGCGCGACGGTAGCCGGGCTGGTCAGGCGCTCGCCGCCGATCGCGACAAGAATGTCGCCGACCTGCAGATCCGCCTGGTCAGCCGGGCCACCTTTCGACAGATCCATGACCATGAGCCCGCGCGACTGACCGAGCTCCGACTGCAGCGCCTCCGGCACGACGACGGGCTGAACCGCCATGCCGAGCCATCCCCGGTCGACCCGGCCCTTGGACAACAGCGGCTCGAGTACATCCTCGATCGTCGATCGCGGGATCACCAGAACCCGTCCGCGCGGACCCAGCGTCGACATGCCGAGCAGACCGCCGCCCGCGTCGAGGACCGGCCCCCCCTCTTCGCGACCCGTCAGCGTCATATCGAGCATGATACGCCGGTCGATGCGGCCGCCGGCGCGGCTGTGCCACACGGGCCCGACCGAGTGGACGGCCCCGAGCCTCATGGCAAGGCCCTCCTCGCCGGCAGCAAAGGCGACAGCCAGCGTGCCAAGCCGCGGCTCTTCCGCTGCGCGCGGCGCGGGGTCCGGGGTTCCGTCGAGCCGCAGCGCGGCAATGTTCGTGCCGGGATCGCGGCCTGCCAGCTGTGCGGTGAACCGGCTTGCGTCGGCGAGGGTCACCTGCACCTCGCGGAGGTCGGGAAACGCCTGCTCGGAGGCGACGACGACGTCTTTGCGCAACAATACGCCCGAACGCAATCGGTGCCCCGGCGCGGCAATGCCGGCCACCAGCGAGCGTGCGAGGCCGGCACGTCGGACCAATGCTTCGGACAGAAGGGCAAGCGGGTCTTGAATGTCATCAGCCATGAACCTTCCTCCTCTTCATGATGGTCGGAAAATGGCTGCCTTCGCGCCCGCGAACCATCGGACGGATGGGGAGGCCGGCCCGGATTATGGGGTGCCGAGGCCCTGACAGGGATCTGATATCCGGGCGGTGAACCCGGGCGCGGACGATCGTAACGGGAATGTCGGCTCGACCAGGCCGCGCCCGGCGGGATCGGAACGAGGACGCCTTTGGGGTGCCTGATCCGGCCGCTTTCAGAGCATGCCTCTGCGGCCGCCGCCGGAAGCGGCGGGCAATGCGGAGGTCCTTCCGCTGGCCGGCAACGGAGGCGGCGGTGAAGAGCCCGGGCGACTTTACGGGAAGGTTGGTCGACTACGCGAGCTCGCCCGGCATGGGACGCGGCGTCTGGAGCTCGCGCTCGGCTAGAGGTGGCAGCTCGCGCATCGGGGCCAGCGGTATCGAAACCCTCAACCAGACCGGCCCGGGCATTATGGGATAAAGCCCGGCTTTTCCTGGTCCGCCCCCTCATGTTCGTCCCGGACCCTGCCAGGCGGGCTCACGAGGATAGCCGTTGACCCTCGCCCGGATGTTGCCGGATTGCTGACGCCCGGGTTTGAGCCGTCGGGCTTCTCGCCCGCGTATGGCCAGCGCCTTTGCGGACAGATGGTTGCGGGGGTAGGATTTGAACCTACGACCTTCAGGTTATGAGCCTGACGAGCTACCGGGCTGCTCCACCCCGCGTCGGTGGGATAGCGCCAATAAGGGAACGAGAGAGGGGATTGCGGGCCTGGCGGCGACCTACTCTTCCACACCTTAAGGTGCAGTACCATCGGCGCAGAGGGTTTTCACGGCCGAGTTCGGGATGGGATCGGGTGCTTGGCCCCTCGCTATGGCC
>JAFMSA010000478.1 GCA_017353855.1 Alphaproteobacteria bacterium | reverse complement strand
GACGCGATCCGCAAGAGCTATCATTTCGAAGACTTTTCCGAAGCCTGGGGCTTCATGTCGCGAATGGCGCTCCTCGCCGAAAAAATGGACCACCACCCTGAGCTCTTCAACGTCTATAACCGCGTCGAGGTCGTGCTGTCGACGCATGATGCCGGCGGGCTCAGCGAGCTCGACATAAAATACGCGCGTGCGATCGACGAGATCGCGCCAGCCAGGGATCGTCGCCCGCCCCGGCCCTGAGCGTGCCGCGAATTCAGCACGCAGCAATGCTGCAGTGGTTCCGCCGCAGCGGCATTGCAAGGCAGCCGGTCGCGCGGCAAGGGCCGCCCGATCCCAGAAGCGGGAGGTGCGTCTCACGATAGGTGATATCGAGCGTCAATCCGACGACGATCGACCCGCCATCGAGGTGTGGCGGTCGGGCAGTTCGGCGAACAGCACAACAGCGGCTGCGCAACCACACAGGGTCGCCGGTGACGAGCCACGCAGGGCCGAGCAAACCGCGAAAAAACGCATGAGGACATTCATTATGACCGCGCAGATCCCGCCGAGCAGGATCCGCCACGGATCATCGGCGTGAGCCGCGGCGCACTCAAGGCCAAGGCCGGCGGGATCGGCGGCGGCGCGACGATCAGCGCAATGGCACCGTGAGGACCAGGGTGGCCAGTTCCGCGCCCGGGTTTTTCTTGCCGATGCCGGCATTCGACATGTGATAAAAGCCCAGCCCGAGCCGGACGAGATTGTCGAAGCGGTAATCCAGCTCGGCACCGGTGCGGAACTCGGTATGCGCTCCGAGATCGATGCCGGAGCCATGAGCGAAATATCCCACCGCCGCGCTCGGGGTGACGACCCAACTATCAGCGAAATTGATGTCGAAACCGAACCCCCCATAGCCGTAGAAGGCACCCTTGCCGGTTCCCATAACGCCGATGAACGGCGCCACGATCCACAGTACATCGCCGAAGCGATACTCGCTCAGGGCCAGCCCTGCCGGCCCTGCCCCCGGTTTTTTTTGGTCGGGCAGCACATCAAAGGCGCCGCCGCCGAGTGCGACGCGCGGCGGATCGCTCGGCGAGCCCAGAGTAACCTGCGACCCTAATGCGACTTGCGCGCTCGCCGGAGGCGGTGCCGGGATACCGAACACGAGCAGCAAAAGCATCCCTACCCGGCATGTTGAGCCCTTGGTCAAGTCTCCCCCCACTACTCAAAGCTGCTTCCAGACGATCGCGTAACGGCAGCGACGTTATCCTATCCTAGAGGTAAGCGATATAGCCCGGGCCAACTTAGCGGCCAAAAGCGCAGGGGTCCGCGGGTCTTATCGGGCCCGGGGCGAGGCAGGCGGCCGGCCGCAAGCCGGCGTATCTGACGAGCACGCTAGCTCACCACCCGATCAGTTCCGGCGATTGCGCGAGCGCCGACGAGAACCAGCCGATCATCCTCGAGAGTTGCATCCCGGAATCAGGGGGAGGCGGGCGGCCGGCACGTCCCTGGTTGCGGAGATCCGGGGCATTCTTGCCTCGGACGGTGCAGGCAGAGCGGCGTGCAGGCCCGGCTTTTGGCGACGGGGAGGGTCACAGCTGTTTCATTTGCTCTGTCGCGAGCACGAGCTGCGCGCGAATGCCAGGCTCCATCGCCGAGTGGCCGGCGTCGGGAACGATCACGTATTTTGCTTCTGGCCAGGCGCGTGCGAGTTCGTCGGCGCTGCGGACCGGGCAGACCATGTCATAGCGGCCCTGCACGATGACGCCGGGCAGCCCCCGAATGCGATCGATGCGGGCGATCAGATCGCATTCGCCTGTGAACAGATGACGGCTGAAGAAATGTGCTTCGATGCGTGCGAGACCAAGAGCGAGCCGGTCCTCGCCGAAGGCCGAGACCGTCTCCGGGTTTGGCAGCAGCGTCGAGCAAGCCCCCTCATAGAGGCTCCACGCGCGCGCCGCCGGCATATGGATGCGTGGATTCGGGTCAGTTAGGCGGCGGTAGTAAGCCTCGAGGATATCACCGCGCTCCGCTTCGGGAAGAAATCCCGAGAAGGCGCGCCACGCCTCCGGAAAGACCTTCCGCACGCCATAGAGAAACCATTCGACTTCTTCGCGCCGACACAAAAAAATCCCGCGCAACACCAGCCCGATGCAGCGCGAGGGATGGGTTTGGGCGTAGTGCAACGCCAGTGTCGAGCCCCATGAGCCGCCGAACACCAGCCACTTTTCAATCTCGAGGGCGGTGCGGAGCCGTTCAATGTCGGCGATCAAATGGGCAGGGGAGTTGTCGGTGAGCTCGCCAACCGGCGTCGATCGGCCGGCACCGCGCTGATCAAAAATCACGATGCGCCAGTATTCAGGGTCGAAGAACCGCCTGTGAACAGCGGTGGCGCCGGCGCCGGGACCGCCGTGCAGAAACAATGCCGGTACACCGCGCGGCTCTCCTGATTGCTCCCAAAAGAGCGTATGCCGAGAATCGACACGCAGGGTTCCTCTCCGGTACGGCTCGATCGGCGGAAAGAGATCGCGGCGGTTCGTCATCGCCGCGCAGTCTAAGAGGCCGTGCGAGGATTACCTAGCGCAGAAAGCGGGTCGCAGAGGAACGCCGGTCGGTACCGGACTCGGCCGAGTCGGCCGCAGCTGATGATCAAAACGTGGCCGGGAGGAGAAGAGCTGTCGACCGAACGGGGCGGGCGCCCGCGACGTCGATCTCTTTGGCGAGCTTGTTCGCCATTGCATCCGCAAAGGAATTGAAATCCTTGACCACCAGCAGGAAGGCATTGGGTCCGCCGATCACGTTCTGCCGATAGTATGAAGGCAGGCCGCCGGGCGGCTGAGTGTGCGCGGAATAGCCCAAATTCGGCTTGTTGTTGATGATCGCCAAGCCATTGATGGTGGTCCCCTGCGCCGTTGCCTGATCGCGGGCCTCCGTGACAGGGCGGCCGGAATTGTTCGTGCCGTCGCCCGAGATATCGATGATGCGTCGACTTTTCTGCCATTTCGATTTGGCAAATTGCGCCATTGCAAAATCGATCGCAGCACTGATCGAGGTGCGGCCCATGAAAGAGCGCGGTGCGGCAAGGATCGCTGCAGCGACGCCGCCGGCGTCTTCTTCGTCACGGATTTCGCTCCAGTCGACGACGACATTCTGATCCTCATCGCCAGACCATTCGACAAAGCAGACACCGACCGCCGCACCAGCTCGGCCGCGGATCGCCGTCAAAACTCGCGGGTCGGTCAGCGCTGCGGCATAGCCCTTGCGCTGCAGGTCGAATTCCGCGTCATCGATGCTACGTGAAACATCCGCTGCCAGGACCACCTCGATATCGACACCGGCAGCGCGGGATTGACCTGTAAAGCCGCAGAGAATCAGAATTACGATAGCAGCAATATTAGGTTTCATGGGCCGTCTCTCCCATCCGCGCTGTCAGGATAAGGCGAGACCCAGCATCGCGAAAGGGCTTCGCAAGCCCAGCGCATTGTCGGATCGGACCATATCCATAGGGCGTCGCGCCGAAGGGATTAAAATCGGCGTTCAGCTGCCGCCCCGGTAGGTTTTTCGCGGCGCTGTCCTCCATGCGATGCTAGCGCCGCTTCCGGCTCAGAGGCGCCGGCCTCCTATCTCCTCTTCCGCTCGCGCGCGCCGCCGCAGGCCTGAAGGCGGCTTTGCCGGTTTGAGCGACCGCCGCAGGACGGCGGACTGAAAAGAGACAACTCGATAAACGATCCGCCTTATGCAGGAACATGCGCGTCGTGGCGATTGGGGTTTTTGCCACCGGCACGGCCAACGGGCAGGAAACGCCATCTCCGGAAGAAGGTAGCTCACTCGATATCGATGTGATGGCGAGGCAACTCGACGCCGCGCGTACCGAAATCCAGCCGAGGCTGCGCGACCAATTGCGATGCGATCGAAACCCAGCCGAAGGGCGACAATCAGGCTTTGAATCAGTTATTGATGCGCAGGCGCGGGGGGCGCGCAGGATTCCTCCGGGCAGATCCACATCCGCCGACCACAATATCGCCTGAACGGGGTTTCAGCGGCCGGAAGGGATCAACATGTTTGGCCAGGCGCCCGAGACGCGGCTTGGCCAGTTGCGGTGTCGCTGATCACAGACGCGATATGGCTTACGCACCGCCGGCATCCTCCACATCCAGACCAAGACCGGCTCGCTCGCTCCCGGCAGTTCAA
>JAFMSA010000477.1 GCA_017353855.1 Alphaproteobacteria bacterium | reverse complement strand
GAGGAATGGCTCGAACGGCGCGTCCGTCGCGCTACGCCGCCTTGGACGACGTGACGCCCTAAAGCTGTGTCATACCGGTCGTGGGGTTGCCTATTCCGATGGCTCCCGGTCTGGAATCGATGCGCCGCACGCGAGTTCCTCATCGCGGAGGGCCGATTGCCAATTTCGGGTGGTGACGAGCTGCGCGCAACTCAAGAATTGCGCGCCATACAGGAAGGCCCCGGCGAGGTCGACGCCGTCGAGCACCGCCTTGAAAAGGTTCGCGCCCTCCAGGTGAACAGCAGACAGGTTCGCCCCGCTGAGGTTTGTCCCGCGGAGATCGGCGCCCCGAAGATCAACCTGGGAAAGATTATATCCGTTCAAGTCGAGGCCTCGCAGACCGGCCTGAGACAAATCTGGCGCTTCACTACTTTGCGCACGCCATGCATTCCATGCCACAGCACCACGCCGCAGCACCGCAAGATGCTCACCGTTTGCCATGTCTCACCTCCGTTAAAGCATCCGGCAGTGTCGTCCCGCTGCTGCAATACGCCCGATCGAGCTGAGTCTGTGTCAACCCTTTGGCCCCAGCCAGATTGGCATCGGATAGGTCTGCGTTGTCGAGCTTCGCCAATCGCAAATACGTGCCGCGCAAATCGGCGCCACGCAGCGAAGCCCCAACCAAGAACGCACCGCCCAGCCGCGCATCCCGGAGATCAGCCCCTTCGAGTTGCGCGCCGCGAAATCCGGCTCCACGCAGGTTGGCCTTGCGCAGGTTGGCGCGGGAAAGCGTGGCGCCGTCAAGCTGAGCCCCGCTCATGTCAGCTTCACATAGGCAGGCGTCCCGCAGCACCGCGTTGGCCATCAGCACGAACTCCATATCGGCCTTCGCGAGACACGCGTTCTCCAAACTGCTGGAAACGAGCTGCGCGCCGCTCAGACGCGCGCTGGACAGATCGGCACGATCGAAGTGCGCCTGCTCTACGATGGCTCCGACCAGATTCGCGCTTTGCAGCCGGGCGCCAGTGAAATCAGCCCCGCGGAGGACCGCGCGGTCCATCTTGACCCCACGCAGATTTAGCCCTGAGAAATCTCGCCCCGTAAGGTCTGCCGATGAAAAATTCGCGCGGTGGCCCGCGTGGTATTCTGTCTCGACATAGAGCTGGTGCGATGCCAGCATCTTTTCGATCTCATCGGAAGAGAGCACACGCATTGGTGACCGAGCCGAAAAATCGGGCATTCCAGCAAAGGGTGATCGCGGCCTATCCGATTCCGCCATACAAAAATCTTACGCCGAAATGAGGGCGGACAACATCGGGTTGGTGGACAGCGAGGTGCCCGAAGCTCGTTCGCTCGAAGCCAGGCCGCGCCATCACCCGCTCGGGCCGGAACTTCTTGGCGCACCCGAAGCCGATAATCAGATCCGGCGCTCGCGCGACCACCTCGTCTATGGTCACGATACGCTCCTTGGCGGCGCCTCGGCCTGCACGGTCGTCGAAGATGTCGCTGCCGCCGGCGATGTGAACGAGCTCTCAGACCCACCCACTTCCGGAGATCAGCCGGATCATCCCACTCCTCGAAAGATACGCTCGGCTGCGGCGGCAGGAGTTCCGCTCGCCGTCGGACCTCGATTCTGTCCACAAGCTGCTGAGCCCGGTCGCGTACATCAACCGTTAGACCGAGCGTGCGGATCATTTCGAGGATCCCGGCGACGCTTCGCTGGTTGAAAGCGTGAATGTCGATCCCCGACGGATGAGACCGGCGGCATGTCGGCTTGAAGATCGCAGAAGATCAGGGCAAGGTCGGGCTTCAGCCCCGCGATCTTGTCGATGTTCACCGAGACGAAGGCACTCACACGCGGCTTTTCGCGGCGAACCTGCGGCGGGCCACAACGTAGCCGGGTATCCCGACGATGTGATCCTGCTCACCGAGTAGATAAATTCGGCTCGGTGGGAAACATCGAACTCATTGGGGTGGACAACTCGGGGGCGACCTTAGTCGATCCCGGCGGGTGAGCTCACATGCTAGCCCCAGATCGGCGCGGAAGTTCGTGAATTTGAAGGTCGGCGGCCACTCGGTTCTCGCCCTTGCGGTGCTTAACCCCGGGCCAGAGGGCACGGTTGCTGCCCACTTGGTTCAGAAAAAACGCGCCGCCCGCGGCCCGGACCTGATCGCGCAGGTTGCGCACCCAGTCGGGATGCATTGGCCGCGCGGGGTTGCCGACACCTGACTCACCGCCGACGATCAGCCAGTCGAGCTCGCCGTTCCGCGGTAGCGCTCAAGGCGTAATGGTTCCCAGCGGCGGCGTTGCCTAGGCGACGCCGCTCGCCTCCGCCGGAGGACGAAATGGCGCAGCACAAATTTTGGATTGGGCAGAGTGTACGTTTTACTCCGGACCGGAGCACGAATGCGAGCGCGCGGGGCGCGTATACGATCGTCCGTGCTTTGCCCGAGTCCGGCGGCATTCTGCAATATCGCGTGAAAGCCAAGATAAATGGCCAGGAGCGGGGTCGTTCGCGAAGACCAACTCGAACGGTCGGCGTTGTGAGAAAGCACCCGTACGCCGAGGCGGAAGCCATCCTGCTCGCCGTTGGCAGCTTTGGCGTGGAGGTCTCCATCTCGGAGGCCCGCCCGGCGACTGTCAGCAGCTTTGACTCAGTGGCGCCTGCCGAGGCTTGGGTCGCTGCCCACAGGGGCCGCGTTCAGACCAATCCCAACCAAGGACCGTCTTTCGCAGATTGAGCAAGCGCGCAGTGGCCCGACGGCTATGAGGCGCGGATGCGCAAGCCCAATTACCGATTTGAGCGTACCGAGCGAGATCGAGCGAAACAGGCAAAGAAGGAAGAAAAAGCTCAAACGCCATCAGGAGCGCGCCGCGCAGAAGAAGAGCGAGGAGCCAGACGATCACCGGTTGCCGCTCTCAGACGACAACGCGTGATGGTGACGCTTTCAATGTCCTTTTACTGCTGCCGCTGATCAGGGGCCGGGCCATGCCCAGTATTACCAGACGTTACCGGCGCGCCAATGAGCTTTGAGGACCGCGAGCCTGATCCCGGCGCCGGGCCGCTCTTCCGGGGGAACGGCGATGTCGACAATGTTTGCGGCAATTGCGGTTTTGTACGATGATCCGGTGAAGGTGATCGTCGCGACCCGAATGGCCGTATCATCGAGGCCTATGGCTTCGACCTCTCGCCAATCGCTGCGCGCCACGGCGAATTTGTGCGCGTCGCGGAAGCGGCGAGGGCGGAACGCATCACCATGGGCCGCTTGCGCCGGCGGGCGACGATCGCGCGCAAGGGCATCATCCAGATCCTCGAGACAGCCGCCGAGTATGGGTTTGATGCTGCGGAAACGGGTCGAAACCCGCAGAAAACCTCAAATCCGCTCCGCCAGAATCAGACTCAGACCCTTCGGGTAAGAAGAAATCTCACCAAGAGATTTCTTCTGAACCCGAAGGGGTCAAAGACGCGCCGGACGCCGCGCCATGCTTGGGGGCCAGCACGGCGCCGGCGCGAAGAGACGGGGGGGAAGAACCGCAAGCTCAGAACCCGCGGGTTCAGCCGGATTGCGCCCGGCCGCCGGCGACAGGCCGGCCGGGTCCAGCCAGACCGCGCACCGCACCGAAGGCGCAAGCCGCGAATCGAACGGCCGGGCCGCAACTGATGCCGGAGGGCTGGCTACCGACCGCCGACTTCGCCAGCAACCGGGTGCAGGACACCTGGCGCGAGTTCGAAGACTACGCCCGGCGCAACGGGTTGCGCGTCCGCGATTGGCAAGCCGAATGGGAATTCTGGCTGCGCGTCAAAGCCAATGCCGGCGGGGCCGCGGTATGAGCAACGTCATCCGGTTCCCGGTCCGCGAGGCACCGACGCGTGCCGAGGAGGACGATGTCCACGCGCTCGTCGAAGAGTGCAAGCAGATCCTCGCCGCTCCCGAGCCCGCCGACCGCCGCGAGCGCCAGGCGCTCCTCGATCGCCACATCCGCGGCGAATTCGTCTTCCCCGGGCAGCGCTACGACCCGCCCGACGCGCTGATGGCCTCGCTGCAGAACCTCGCGAAATGGCATGGCGTGGCATGCCCCTGCGAGGAATGCCAGCGTCGCCCCGATCTGCTGGAGGCCGCCGAATGAGCCGGCAGCCGCATCTCAACGAGGCCGCCCGGTACGTTTTCCGCCTCATCATCGCGGGCGCCGACACGATGACCGCCGC
>JAFMSA010000476.1 GCA_017353855.1 Alphaproteobacteria bacterium | reverse complement strand
TTCTCGATGCTGCGCGCCACCTCGCGCACGTTCCGGGTCTGGCATCCGCGCGGGCCCGAGAGGACCGAGGTCTGGTCCTGGGTCTACACCGACAAGGCCGCCCCGCAGCATGTCAAAGACGCGATCCGTCTCGCCGGCGTGCGGGGGTTCAGTCCGTCCGGCACCTTCGAGCAGGACGACATGGATAACTGGCAGGAATGCACGCGGACCTGTCGCGGGGTCGTGTCGCGGCGCGCTGCGCTGAACACGCAGATGGGGCTGGGGCGTGAGCGGTTTGATGAGGGCCTCAACGCTTGGGCCAGTGATTTCCGCATGAGCGAGAGCAACCATCGCCGGTTTTATGGGCGCTGGGCGCAGATCATGTCGGGTGCCAGCTGGGCGGAGATGTCGCGCAGGAATGCGCCGGCAGGAGCCAGTCATGCGGCGTGACGAGCTTCTCCGCGAAGTCGAGCAGTTTCTGTACCGCGAGGTCCGGCTATTGGATGAACGGCGGTTCCACGAATGGTTGCAGTTGTTGACCGAGGACATCCGTTATTGGATGGCGGGAAGAACCAATCGCTATCCAAAAACGAGCAAGGCAATCTCGATTCTCGACCCCGGCCGGTATGTCGAGGACGACCTGACGAAAGAGGACGAACTCGCGATCCTCGATGAGGACAAAGCGACCCTGGACGCCCGCGTTGCGCGGCTGGGCACCGGCATGGCCTGGGCGGAGGACCCGCCGTCCCGTACCCGGCACCTGATTTCCAACATCGAAGTGGAGCCCGGGAACACGGCGTCTGAGCTCACGGCCTATTCCAATTTCATCGTCTATCGCAGCCGGGCGGAGCTCGAAGAGGATTTCTACGTCGGGACCCGCCGGGACGTGCTGCGACGGGTGGCTGGCGCCTGGAAGCTCGCCCGCCGCAAAATTATTCTCGACCAGAACGTACTGTCCGCAAAAAACGTCAGCATCTTCTTTTAGCAGGGTGCTTTTCTCCCCGAAGGCGGGGATGCGCTAAATAACCAGCGCATAGATCGCGCGCGGGTCGCGCACGCCGCGCAGCCGGTGATGACCCAGAGGCTCAAGACGACCGTCGTCGACAGCTGCCAAGGCGAATTCGGCGGAGACCAGTACGGCGTGGCCGAGCGGTTCGCACAAGTTCTCGATGCGCGAAACCTCGTTGACCGCAGACCCGATCACTGTGAAATCGAGGCGGTCTACAGCGCCGACATTGCCATAGAGAACCTCACCGATATGGAGAGCAAGATCGATCGCGGCAGCAGGCTTGCCCGCGTCGCGGCGCGCCTGGTTCAGCTGCGCCAGCGCCTGCATAGCCTCCGCTGCGGCATCGAGCGCATGACGGCATATCTCGCCGCGCGTCTCATCGGCGAACGGAAAAATCGCGAGCATGGCGTCGCCCATAAATTTCAAGACCTGACCGCCGCGCGGACGCAGGGACGCGGTAAGGGTCTCGAACACCTCGTTGAGCAATCCGATGACTGCCAGCCCCGGCGTCCGGTCGGCTAGTGCAGTGAAGCCCCGGATATCGGCATACCACAGTACGGCATGCACGCTCTCGACCGAGCCGCGCTCGACCGCGCCGGCATGAACGCGGCGTCCGGGATCGCCGCCGAGATAGGCAGCAAGGAGGCCGGCGGCTATCGTGTGTCCCGCATGGGTCATCATCGCGAGCGAGACGACAGGCAGTACCGCCTCGAGGAGCTGCAGGTCGTCGTCGCGGAAACCCTCCGGCCGGTCGGTTGCAAAGGAATAGCCGATTCCCGTTCCGCGGGAGGGGTCGCCATCTGCGCCAAATTGCACGATCTCCGCGAAATAATCGGTGGCGCCGGCGGCCGCCAGCTCCTCGAGAACAGGAAAATCGAGCTGGGCCGCCGCGCCGCAGAGACGGCGGCGCAGATGCTGCCACGGATGACCTGTCTGTGCGGGAGGGTCTGCCTGGCTCACCAGATAGGCGAAGGGGCTGTCGAACCAGCTTGGCCCCTGATACAGGGACCTCGCGAAGTGCCCAGGCTCGATCGCGTTGAGATCGCGACGCCAAGTGTAGCTGTAGCCGCCCCACTGCGGATGCAGCGTCTCCATGGCGGTGAAGCCGCGCCACAATGGCACACCGGCTATGACGAGCCGCCGGCAGAAGCCGTCAAAGAGCTGATCGGCAGGCACACCGCGCAGCCCTTCCGAGACCGCCCAAACGTGCAGCTCGATGATTTGCCGCCCGAGCGCGCTGTCGAAATTGATCCCGCGCCGCGGCTCGCGCATTCGTCTATCGCCGCCGCCTGGCGCCCGCCTTGTCGACCAGCTGCTCGAGGACCTCATAAGGTTGCGCGCCGACGACGCCGTAGCGCGCCGCCACAAAGGTCGGGACGCCCGTAACGCCCCATTGGCGCGATTTCGCCCAGTCGGCGTCGACGGGTTCCTTGAAGCGCCGCTCACTCAAGACCTGGCGCGCGTGTTCTGCAGACAGACCCACCGATTGGGCGACGTCGACCAATATCTCGGCGTCGCCGATATTGCGTGCGTCGACAAAATAGGCTTTGTACAACGCGTCGTGCAGTGCGCCGCCGCCCCTTTGCGTATCGGCCCATTTGCCGAGCTCCTGCGCGAGCCGACTGTTGTAGGTGTGGGTGCGCCGGCCATAAGGAAGCCCTTCCGCGTCCATCAAGCCCTTCATGCGCAGGTACATAGCTTCCGGGTCGACATTGCGCCCGGCATAGAGTTCCGCCAGCGGGCGACCTTCGGCGGGTGTTTCCGGATGCAGCGGAAAATGCACCAGGACAGTGTCGATTTCGAACGTCTGCTTGAGCTTTTCAATACGCACGGTACTGAGATAGCACCAGGGTCAGACGTAGTCTGTGAATATCTCCAGTTTGATCGGCTCGTCCATTAAGCGGGTTCTCCTGAGCGCCATTTGCCTTTCCCGCGAAAGGCACGTGAAGAAATGCAGGCTGAACGCGTGGTCCCAGACCGCGACCCGGTTAATCGCACCGCTTCGCCCACGCGCAAACATTCGTGCGGCGCAGCGATCGGCACTGGCCTGCGCCGGAGCGACAGAGGTATATCACAACGTGAGGCCGCCATCGACTATGATCGTTTGGCCGGTGATCATCGTGCCCGCCGCGCACAGAAAAAAGATCGTCTCGGCGATGTCCTCGGGCTGACAGGCGCGCTTCAGCGGCGTGCGCTCGATCGAAGCCGCCTTTCGCTCGGCCGGCCAGTCCTTGTTCCACGGGCTGTCGACGAAACCGGGCGCGACCGCATTAACGCGGATCTCCGGCGCAAGGGTGCGCGCAAGGCTGCGCGTCAGATTGATCAGACCCGCTTTGCTCGTCGCATAGGGAATGCTGCTGCCCGAGCCCTGAACCCCGGCGATCGAGGCGGTGCTGCAGATCGCACCCCGCGCCGCTTTGAGTGCCGGGACCGCGGCATGCGCGCAGCGGAACGGGCCGACCAGGTTGGTTGTCAGAATTCTCGACCAGAAATCTTCGCTCAACGCGTCGAGTTCCGCGAACGGGATCGGCGCCGGGGTATTGGGTGTGCCGGCATTGTTGACGAGAAAATCCAGCCGGCCGAGTGCGCCAATCGCAGTCGTCACCATGCGCTCGGCCTCCCCCGGCCGCGATACGTCGCCCGGTGCGGCGATCACCCGTGAGCCCTGCGATGTGAGGCGGTCGACCTGCTCCGGTCCCCGCGGATCGTCGGGCAGATGATTGAGCGCCACTTTGGCGCCGCAGCGCGCGAATACCCCGACCGTCGCGAGACCAATCCCCGATGCACCGCCGGTGACGAGCGCGGTTTTACCCGCGAGATCCGCACTGATCATGAACCTGTGCCTCCGGGACATCGAAACGCGCTTCCAGCATGCGCCGCCAGCTGCGGCTGTCAAGCTGCCGGGGTTTTGTGGTATCGGTCGGCGCGAACAAGCATGGGAGGATCAAATGGCTGACAACCGGTTATTGTCGCGTTTACCATCTCGTCTGCACCACAACGCCTATGTGGTCCGCGACCACGAGACCAACCGCCGCTTCTTCGAGGATCTCCTTGGAATCCCGCTGGTGGCTACCTGGTGCGAAAAACATTACAACACGGAAATGCAGCGGGAGGTCGAGTTCTGCCACACCTTCTTCGGCATGGCGGACGGCAGCGCCCTGGCCTTTTTCCAATTCGCCGACCCGCAGATGTACGACCTGAC
>JAFMSA010000066.1 GCA_017353855.1 Alphaproteobacteria bacterium | reverse complement strand
GGTGATGCCGGATAGGCCGGCACCCGGCCGAAACTCGGCTTCAGGCCGAAGGTGCCCGTGAAAGCGCTCGGGATGCGGATCGACCCGGCGCCGTCGCTGCCGACATGCAACGGCCCGATCCCTGCGGCACAGGCCGCCGCCGCGCCCGCGCTACTGCCTCCCGGCGTTCGCGAAAGATCCCACGGATTGCGGGTGATTCCGGTCAGGGGGCTGTCCCCCAATGCCTTCCAGCCGAACTCCGGCGTCGTCGTCTTGCCAAGTATAACCGCTCCGGCCTCGCGTAGCCGAGCGGGCGCCGGCGCGTCCTCGGACCAGTCCTGGTCGCGTTCCACAAGCCGGGAGCCGCGCAGGGTCGGAAAGCCGCGCATGAGGACCAGATCCTTGATCGTCACCGGCACACCGTCCAGCCTGCCGGCGGGCTCCCCCCTTTGCCAGCGACGCTCCGACTCGCGCGCCGCCGCAAGCGCGCCATCAAAATCGACAATACAAAATGCGTTGATTTTGGACTCCAGCGCGTCGAGGTGGTCGAGGATCGCCCGGGCCACCTCGACAGGCGAGAGTGTCCGTCTATGGTAGAACTCGACCAAGGAAGCCGCCGAAGCGTAGATGATGTCGTGATCGCTAGTCATTAGGGTCTCCCGAATCCCGGAACTATCGGCGAAGCGCCTCCGTCGGGCAACAACGAGAATCGCACGGGCTGGCATGGTTTTCGCTAGAGGGATCGCGGAATTTTCGCCGGCAAGAGGAGTTTGCGCCTGGAAGATGTTGGCTCTTGCACATTGGGTCGGGACAGCCGCGGAGCGCGGTCTGCGATCTGTCCGGCGATCGGGTCGAACGGGCCGGCCTCGAGTACCCTTCGTTTTATCCCGTTGGCGGATCTGCAGAGTATCGACCCAATCTGGGCGCTCGAGGTCTGTTGCGCAGCAACGGCGCCAACGCATGATCCGGTGGCCGAGTGATCCGAAGCTCGAGGCGTTGATTGATGTGTGGTTCAGAGCGCCCGACCTCTCGCCGCCCGGACCTGCCCGCGGGTGTGCTCGTGATCCCGACGGACTATCGCAGGGGCCTTGAAGGCGTCATCGTCGCTCTTGTCGTCTTCGTGTGGGATATCGGGAAGAAATGACCACTTCGTTCGACGAGAAAGCGCTGCTCACCCCGATCCCGTCCCCGCGAGCAGGGCGAGAAAACGGCGGCGGGGACTAATCGATGTTTGCATATATCGTGAGACGAATCCTGGCAACCATCCCGGTCATGGCGGTGGTGGCACTGTTCGTCTTCTCGCTCCTGCATCTGAGCCCCGGTGACCCGGCAGTCATTATTGCCGGCGATACGGCAACACTCGATGACATCGCCCGCATCCGCGCAAAGCTCGGTCTCGACCAGGCCTTTTACATCCAGTTCGGCACTTGGGTGTGGGGACTCCTGCATGGCGATCTGGGTATTTCGATCTTCACCAACCTGCCGGTCTCGACGCTGATCGCACAACGGATCGAGCCTACGGCCGCACTGACGGTGTCGACCCTCGTCGTCTCAATCCTGACAGCGATCCCGATGGGCGTGCTCGCAGCATGGAAGGCGGGGTCGTGGATCGATCGGGTGGTTATGGTATTCGCGGTTCTCGGGTTTTCGGTACCGGTCTTCGTGCTCGCTTACCTGCTGATCTACTTCTTTGCGATCTACACGGATCTGCTGCCGGTACAAGGCTTTGTCAGCATCCGCCACGGGCTCGGGCCGTTTCTGGCACATATTGCGATGCCGAGCCTTGCGCTCGGCATGGTTTATGCGGCGCTGATCGCCCGTATGACCCGCGCGAGTATGCTCGACGTGCTCGCCCAAGACTATATCCGCACCGCGCAGGCGAAAGGCCTGTCGAACGACAAGGTGTTGATCGGGCATGCGCTGAAAAACGCCGCGGTGCCGATCGTCACGATCATTGGGATAGGTGTGGCGCTGCTGATCTCGGGTGTCGTCGTGACCGAGACGGTGTTCGCCATTCCCGGTCTCGGGCGGCTGACAGTCGATGCCATCCTGCGCCGCGACTATCCGATTATCCAAGGGATCATTCTGATCTTCTCGGCGGCCTACGTGCTGATCAATCTATTCGTCGACCTCAGCTACACACTTTTCGATCCGCGCATCCGGTATTGAGATTATGACGATCGCGCCAACCGATGTTGCCCTGCCTGCCGCGCCGCGTGCGCAAGGCCGCGTATGGACGTATGTCCGCCGCCACCCGACGATCGCCATCGGCGGGACGCTGCTCGGATTGATGGTTCTGATGGCAATCTTTGCCCCTTATCTCGGCACAGTCGACCCGCAGGCGCTGTCTCCGGTCCGGCGCTTGCGCTGGCCCTCGGCGCAATACTGGTTCGGCACCGACATGCTGGGGCGCGACGTCTACAGCCGGACGATCTACGGTGCCCGGGTCTCGCTGACCGTTGGTCTCAGTGTCGCGCTGTGCTCGACTGTTCTGGGGCTGGCGATCGGCCTTGTCACGGGCTTCAGCCGAGCGGCCGATGCAATCGTGATGCGGGTCATGGACGGGCTGATGTCGATCCCGGGAGTGCTGATTGCAATCGCGCTAATGGCGCTGACCCGCGCCAGTATGGAGAATGTGATCTTTGCCATCACCGTCGCCCAGGTGCCGCGCGACACACGGCTCGTCCGCGGTGTCGTCCTCACCCTGCGCGAACTGCCCTTTGTCGAAGCGGCCCTCGCGAGCGGCACGGGTTTTTTCCGGATCCTGTGGAGGCACATTTTGCCGAACACGTTGCCGCCGCTGCTCGTGCAGGCGACCTTTACCGCGGCCTCGGCGATGATAGTCGAGGCAACTCTATCGTTTCTCGGCGCCGGCACCCCGCCCAACATCCCGAGCTGGGGCAACATCATGGCCGAAGGCCGGAGCCTTTTTCAGGTTGCCTATTATATCGTTCTGTTCCCAGGCGCGTTTCTGTCGATCACCGTGCTGGCGATCAATCTGCTCGGCGACGGGTTGCGCGACGCGCTCGACCCGCGTCTGGCCCGGCGTATGTAGCGCATGGCCGAGGCTGGCTACGCCCGCGCCCTCGCCAAGGCGCCGCTTGGCAGGCTCGACCCGATCCTAGCGGTCGAGGATCTGCGGACCTGGTTCTTCACCCGTGACGGGGTCGTGCGTGCCGTGGACGGTGTCTCGTTCCATGTAACTCCCGGCGAGACCCTCGCGATCGTCGGCGAGAGCGGCTGCGGCAAGAGCGTCACCGCGCTCTCGGTATTGCGGCTCATCCCCTCCCCTCCGGGGCGGATCGTCTCCGGCAGGATCAGCTTTGCCGGACGTGACCTCCTCAACCTAAGCGAAGCCGAGATGCGCGACGTCCGCGGCAACGAGATCTCGATGATCTTCCAAGAGCCGATGACCTCGTTGAACCCGGTATTGACGATCGGCCGGCAGATAGCCGAGACGCTGAGCGTGCATCAGGGTCTCGACCGCCGGGCGGCGCTCGCCAAATCCGTCGCCATGCTGCGGCTCGTGCACATCCCCGAGGCCGAGCGCCGCGTGGCCGAATATCCGCACCAGCTCTCGGGCGGCATGCGACAGCGGGTGATGATTGCGATGGCATTGGCCTGCAACCCGAAATTGCTGATCGCCGACGAACCGACGACCGCACTCGACGTGACGATCCAGGCACAGATCCTGGATCTGATGCGCGAGTTGAAGCAGAAGATCGATGCTGCGATCGTGCTGATCACCCACGATCTCGGCGTTGTCGCTGAGATGGCGCAGCGCGTCGTCGTTATGTATGCCGGCCGCAAGGCGGAGGAGGCGCCGGTCGGGAACCTGTTCCGCCGTCCGTTGCATCCGTACACGCAGGGACTGCTGGCCTCGGTCCCGCGGCTCGGCGCCTCGCTCCGCCGGGACCGGGCGCCGCGGTTGGCCGAGATTAATGGCACCGTGCCTTCCCTCAAGGAGGCGATGCCAGGCTGCCCGTTTGAGACGCGCTGCGCGTTTGCGATGGATCGTTGCCGCCGCGAGATGCCGAGTTTTGAGGAGAAAGAGCCCGGGCATTTCGCCGCCTGCTTTCGCTCCGACCGGGTGGCGGCGTCGTAGCTATGGCGCAGCCGCTGCTTTGCGTACGCGGGTTGGTCAAGCACTTCCCTGTAAAGAAGGGATTACTGCAACGCACCGTCGGACAGGTCCACGCGGTCGACGGCATCTCGTTCGACATTGCCGAGGGAGAAACCCTGGGCCTCGTCGGCGAGAGCGGTTGCGGCAAGTCGACAGCCGGCAAGACGATCCTCAAGCTCATCGACCCCACTGCCGGCGAGATTCGCATCCGCGGCGAGCGGATCGACGCGCTGACGCGCCGCGAGATGAGGGCGTACCGGCGTCAGCTCCAGGTAGTATTCCAGGATCCCTACTCCTCGCTGAACCCCCGGCTCAAGGTTCGTGACATCATCGGCGAGCCGTTGGTGAATTACGCTGTCTCGACCGGGCGCGAGCTCGACCAGCGGGTGACTGAGCTGGCTATCAAGGTGGGCCTCAGCGCCGAGGCGCTTGATCGCTTTCCGCACGAATTTTCGGGCGGCCAACGCCAACGCATCGGCATCGCCCGTGCGCTCGCTCTTCACCCGAGCCTGATCATCTGCGATGAGCCGGTCTCGGCGCTCGACGTCTCGGTGCAGGCGCAGGTGATCAACCTGCTGGGAGATCTGCAGCGCGAATTCGGGCTTTCCTACCTGTTCGTCGCCCACGACCTCGCGGTCGTCGAGCATATCAGCCACCGCATCGCGGTCATGTATCTGGGCAAGATCGTCGAGATCGCCGACAAGCAGGCGTTGTTTACACGCCCGCAGCATCCTTACACCGAAGCGCTCTTATCGGCTGTCCCGGTCCCTGATCCCGAGGCGTCGCGCAAGCGGATCATCCTCAGAGGCGACGTTCCGAGCCCGGTCACACCGCCTCCGGGTTGCCGCTTCCATACGCGATGCCCCTACGCGTTCGACCGCTGCTCGAAGGAGGAGCCGGAAATGCGCGAGGTCGTCCGCGGCCACCACGTCGCGTGCCACTTGCGCGAAGCACAAACCGGCGCCAACGAAACCGCTACGCTGCCGGCGTAAGGCTCCGTTCCGTTCGCACCGAAGGACCGCAGGCGTCTTCTGATTGCCGATGCGTTCGGCCAGAGCCGCGTGAGTTGAGAATGAACATTGTCGCCGGCAGAGAGAAAACAGCCATCACGCTCCAAAAGATCTGCAATCTCCGATTTCCCCGCATTGATCTCTGAAAACTGGGCGATCTTCTGCGTGACCCGCTAACAGACCACTACCCCGCTGCGTCTATGGGAAGGCTTTCGACCCCGCAGCAGACGATGCAATTATCCGGTGGGCTGGCCAACTGGCACAGAGCCGATGCGGCCCTGATGACCGGCCGCGATCACGTCAACCACATGGCCCCCAAGAGCGATGAGGGCGCGGACCGCATCAGGGAGCGGTGACGCCAGTGGGGCTCTGTTACCACCTCGCCGAGCATCACGCCACGCCCTATGGCGCCCTCGCCCGCGCTGTTCCTTGCTGCTGGCGCAACGTACGCAGCACATCCATCTACTGCTCTTTAATTCGCTAAGGCTCATCGAGGAAGTCTGCATGCTCGACCAGTTCTCAGGCGGCCGGCTGGAATTGGGCGTGGGATGCGGCATCGCGCCTGCACGACGAGACCCGCGCAATATTAGCAAAACACTGGCGATCCTGGTCAGCGGCCTTACATCAATGACGGCTGGCATTCGAGGGCCTGGAATTTTACCAGCGGATCCGGGCGGCACACCCGAGATACTGAACGGCATGCGTCGTCGGCAAAGCTCGGCATCCTGTGCCGGGTGGCCTTCGCCGAGAGCGATGATATGGCGTGGGAGATCGCTCGCGACCGCGCATAAGGACTGATCCCGACATAACCAAGCTGTAGCACGACCACGGTGATCACAGTGTCGATGGACCGTTTGGATGGGTTACTTCGACCGAGCACGAAACAATACTTTTCGGCTCGCCATCCCGCATCCGCGATCAGTTGCGGCGCCTAGTGAGTCCCGGCTCGAGCGAGCTGCGCAACAGGCGCTCGATCACGCTTCCCGCCGAGCATTTAGGGAGAGTGGCAAAGCGCGGGCCGAGCGGGTGTCGACCGCCACAACTCCCGGCTTGTCGGTGGAGCGCCGCAGGCGCCGAAGCAGCGAGGGGAAGGGCTATTAGGCACCTGCCGGCCTTGGCAGGGAAAACCTTGCAAGCAACGCCAACGCCATTATGAAGAGGGCTATTATTGTGTTACTGCTTTCGGTCTTCTTCTGTTTTTGACGGATCGAGCGAATCTCCTCCCGATCCGGGGCAGCGAATTCCCGTTTCGGGTCCGCAATATTTTTCCGTTTGTGCCTGCTGCGGCAAGTTGGCCAACAGGTCTGATTCACACCCTTTTTTGGGAGTTGTCGGCGAAAAGTAAAAAGTTCCGGGTTGAACGGAAAAAATCACGACATGTCGCCCGGCTAGTGTGGGTTGTGTTACGCAAACCGGCTCGGTAAGCAGGCGCATGAGAATCGTCCCGCTCGCCGCGATGCTCGCCGGGTTGGCGATGATTGCGGCGCTCGTCGGCTATTTCGGTGCCAGCGCCGTCATTCGTTCGCTGCTCGCTGTTGGCTGGCTCGGATTCGCCGCCGTCTGCCTGATTCACTTGGCGGTAGTGTCACTCGAAGGGATCGGCTGGCGCCTTCTTGTCAGCGGAGTACGGCCCTGGGTGTTCTTGCGGGGGCGACTGGTGCGCGACGCAGGATCGGAGGTGCTACCGTTTTCCCCGATGGGCGGCTCCATTCTGGGCGCGCGGGTTGTCGCGCTCGCGGGGGTTCCAGCAACTATTGCCGCGGCAAGCACGATAGCGGACCTCACCCTCGAGTTCCTCGCCAAAATCGCTTTTATGGCGCTCGGACTCGGATTGCTTGTTCTTCTTCAGCCCGATGCGCCTGTCGCTCTGCCAGTTATATTCGGAGTGAGTGCAACCGGCCTGGTCGCAGTCGGGTTCATGGCGCTTCAGCGGCATGGCTTCGGCCTTTTCGACAGGTTCGCACGGATGCTCGAGCGTGGCTGGGCGGAGCGGACGGCGGCCGGGGTCGCGGCCGTTCATGCAGCGCTTACTGAGATTTATCAACGCAGAAGGCGACTATCGGGCGGCTTCATTATTCATCTCGTTTGCTGGGTGCTGAGCGCGGTGGAGCCTTGGGTAGCGCTTCGTCTCGCCGGTGTCCCGCTCGGCTTTGCGACGGTGATCGTGATCGAGAGCCTGGTGTATGCCTCGCGTACGGCTGCGTTCGCGATTCCGAATGCAGTGGGTGTACAGGAAGCAGCGTATGTGCTGATCGGCGCTTCGTTTGGTTTGACGCCCGAGATGGCGCTCGCCATTTCGTTGCTGAAACGGGCCCGAGACCTGGTTATCGGATTGCCCGCGCTCGCTACCTGGCAGGCCGTCGAAGGGGGACGCCTGTGGCGCGGATCGCGCCGTTGCCTGACCGGATCAAATTCCACTGATCGACGTTAGCGGTGATATTCTACCGGGCTGAGAACATCGACGCGGGGAAAGCGGTGAGCGAAACACTGCCCGAGGTTTTCCTGGCGAGGCACGGTGAAACCGAGTGGAGCCTCTCTGGTCAGCACACCGGGCGCACGGACCTGCCGTTGACCGCGAGAGGTGAAAGCCGAGCCCGCGATCTCGGCGAGAAGCTGCGCGGATATAAGTTTGCCAAAGTGTTGGCCAGCCCCTCGCAACGCGCCGTGCGCACTGCGGAGCTGGCGGGTTTTGGCAGACTGGCCGAAATCGATCCGGACCTCGCCGAGTGGGATTACGGTCAATATGAGGGACGCCGTACCGTGGATATCCTGGTGGAGCGCCCCGATTGGCAATTGTTCCGCGATGGTTGCCCCGGCGGAGAGTCCGTGGAGCAAGTCGGCGAGAGGGCCAACCGGGTCGTCGGGCGACTACGCGCCCTCAATGCAAACAGCTTGATTTTTTCGAGTGGTCATATCCTTCGCGTGCTCGCCGCGCGATGGCTTGGCCTCGAACCGGCGGGCGGACGCTGTTTCCTGCTGAGCACCGCCAGCCTCAGCGTACTGGGCTACGAGCACAACCGCAGCGAACCGGCGATCCGGCTGTGGAACGATGTCCATGATCCGGCTGTGTCGGCAGGATAAAGAGCGTGTCGGCGGCCGCTAAGAGTGGGACGATCATGGACCCTCCTCGCCGCTGAGATCGCCAGGGCCCGACCGCAAAGGATCGCGAGCATGGCTATCTGGATCTGCGACCCCCTTTAAGCTGAGCTCTGCTGATGATCACACCCGAAGCGACCGTATTTCTTGTCGACGTAGACAATACGCTGCTCGACAACGACCGTATCCAGGCTGATTTGAAGCGTCATCTCGAACGCGAATTCGGGGCGGCTTGCCGCGACCGCTATTGGGCAATTCTCGAGCAGCTGTTCGGCGAATTAGGCTACCGGGACTATCTGGGCGCGTTGCAGCGCTATCGTGCCGAGCGTCCGCGCGACATACACCTCTTATCGATGTCCTCTTATCTGGTGGATTACCCGTTCGCCAATCGGCTGTATCCACAAGCCCTGGATGTACTGGAGCATTTCCGCGGCTGGGGGCCGACGGTGATCCTGTCCGACGGCGACGTCGTGTTTCAGCCGCGTAAAGTGGAACGCTCCGGGATCTTCGAAGCGGTCGACGGTAACGTGCTCATTTATATTCACAAAGAAGAGGAGCTCGATGACGTCGAGCAGCGCTATCCCGCCCGCCACTATATCCTGGTAGATGACAAACCGCGTATTCTCGCAGCCGTCAAGGCGATTTGGCGCGACCGCGTCACCACGATACTGCCCCTCCAGGGTCAGTACGCCAACGACACGGCGGTCGTCGCATCGCTCCCGGGTGCGGATATCACGGTCGAAAGGGTCGGCGATCTTCTTGCCTATGAGTTTGCGGATTTGGTGAAGTCGTCCTCCTGAAGCAGTTTTTGAAAGGCGAGCCACGATGCAACTTGGAATGGTCGGCCTGGGCCGTATGGGCGCCAACATGGTGCGCCGGCTCCTCAACGGAGGCCACGAATGCGTGGTCTTCGACATGTCGCCTAAGGCGGTCAGCGAATTAGCTGCGGAAAGTGCGATCGCATCCGCCTCGCTTGCCGACTTGGTTGGCAAGCTCCAAAAGCCGCGGGCCGTCTGGTTGATGGTGCCGGCAGCGGTTGTCGATAAGACAATAGCCGACATCCTGCCCGCCCTCGAGGCAGACGACATTCTGATCGACGGCGGCAATTCCTATTATATCGACGATATCCGTCGCGCAAGGGAACTCACGCCACGGGGGATACACTATGTCGATGTCGGGACGAGCGGCGGCGTTTGGGGCTTGGAACGAGGCTATTGCATGATGATCGGCGGTGAAAAGCCGGTGGTCACGCATCTCGATCCCGTTTTTGCGACGCTGGCACCCGGCAAAGGGGACATACCCCGCACTCCCGGCCGCGAAAAACTGAGCGGCAGCACTGCCGAAGAGGGCTACCTGCACTGCGGGCCGAACGGTGCCGGGCATTTCGTGAAGATGGTCCACAACGGCATCGAATATGGACTTATGGCGGCCTATGCCGAGGGCCTGGGTATCCTGCACGCGGCGAATGTCGGGAAACAAGCGCACCTCATCGATGCCGAGACGACCCCGTTGCGCGACCCCGAGCACTACCAGTACGACCTCAATCTGCCGGATATCGCCGAGTTGTGGCGGCGCGGCAGCGTCGTCGCTTCGTGGCTGCTGGACCTGACTGCCAACGCTCTCGCCAAAGATCCCAAGCTCGCCGGCTTCGCGGGCCGCGTTTCGGATTCGGGCGAAGGGCGCTGGACGATCAAGGCGGCGATCGACGAGGCCGTACCGGCACATGTGTTGTCGGCTGCGCTGTACGATCGCTTCAGCTCACGCGGCGAGGCGGAGTTTGCCAACAAACTGCTGTCCGCGATGCGCTACGAATTCGGCGGGCACGTCGAAAAGGCGGCCGGGTAGCCCGGACCCATGGCCGCACCCGTCGCCAGGACAGCAGCGTCAACCGCAGAGCCAATTATCGGGGTGCTCAATGCCGGCTCTTCATCGCTGAAATTCAGTTTTTACGAGGGTGAACAGCGGCTCTTCACGGGGCAGGTGGATGGCGGCAGCACACATCAGCGGGTGACCGCCGCTGGGGCGGACGGCAAAAAGATCACTCCCCCGGACCTGGGTGAACGCGCACTGAACCCACCAAGCGAGGTGCTGCCTGCGATTTTGTCTTGGGCCCAAGCGAGGCTCGACGGACGGCCGCTTTCTGCGCTCGGCCATCGCGTGGTGCATGGCGGACTGCGCCATTCGCTGCCGGCGCGCGTCACCCCGGAGCTATTGGCGGAGCTCGATACGCTGGTGCCGCTCGCGCCGCTTCACGAGCCGCATAATCTGGCGCCGATCCGGACAGCCTTGAGGCTCCATCCGGAACTCCTGCAGGTGGCGTGTTTCGACACGGCGTTCCACCGAACCATGCCGGAGATCGAGCAGGCCTTTGCGCTACCCTACGCCTATTACGACGCGGGTCTGCGACGCTACGGCTTCCACGGCTTATCTTACGAATACATTGCTTCGGTTCTGCCCGAGTGCGCCCCGGAGATTGCCGAGGGCAGGATCGTCGTGGCGCATCTCGGCAATGGCTGCTCGGCCTGCGCGATGCGCGGCCGCACTTCAGTGGCGACGACGATGGGCTTCACGGCTCTCGACGGGCTGCCGATGGGCACTCGCTGCGGCGACCTCGATCCCGGTGTGGCGCTGCATTTGCTCCAGCAGAAGGGGATGTCGGCGGAACAACTGGCCGACCTTCTCTATCATCACTCGGGTCTGCTGGGCCTTTCGGGCATTTCTTCGGATTTCCGGGTTCTGTTGAAGAAGCGCCGGGAGCCCCGCGCGCGCTTCGCCGTCGAGCTGTTCTGTCACCGCGTCGCCCGTCACATCGCCTCGCTTGCCGCGGCATTGGGCGGCCTCGACGCGGTGGTATTCACTGCCGGCGTCGGCGAGAACGCGGCACCCGTGCGGAGCGAAATCTGCCAGAGGTGCCGCTGGTTAGGGCTAGAACTCGACGAAACGGCCAATTGCGAGCACCGGCAACGCATCAGCCGACCCGACAGCCCGGTCGCCGCGTTCGTCCTCAAGACGGACGAGAACCTGATGATCGCGCGCCATGCCCGTGCGCTGGTTTCCGAGGTGTCCCCCTAGAACCGGTAATTTTCGCCTAAACGGCCATCTGTCTGCCAGACAGGGCGTTAGGAGGCAGCTGTGGTTGCGGTCATCGATGAGAAGGAAGGCGCTGGAGACGCCCGGTACATTGAATTCGTCGTGCGCCGGAGCCCGACTGATCCCGACCTCATTCTAGGAAGCTGGTGCTTTGCACCTGACGGGGTGGCAATTGACCAGAGCAAGTCCGGCACTTCGGTCGTGACGGAGTTACGATGCGCCGTGGACTGTGCGGACCAACATGGCATACCGTTTGTGTGGGTAAACGACCCCGACGCACTGTTTCCCCCTTGGGCGCGCCCGTAATCCCGAACGCGGCTTCGAACGTCGGCTGGCTGTGGCGACCAAGGGCAAGGGCTGAAGCGCGGGGGCAAAGCTTACGCCGGGTAGCGGCGACGCAGCGCAGATCGTATGCCTAACGACGAGGTGCGAAGGCAAAGGCAACGTCGATGTGCAGCTTTAAGGGCGCCTTTCGAAGCCTGATTGGAAGATTGCAGATCTTTTCCACCCCGGCACTCATTGGAACTTTATGGATTCGGGACCGAAAAGGCGACGGTTTGCGCGGCTTCCGCGCCACGGCGGCGGTGGTTTTATGACTACAGATCAGCCGCTGGCGAGACCCCGAGCAGGTCAAAGGCGTGCTGTTGGAGGGAGGTGGGCGTGGCCAGGATGGTGGCGCACAGCTCCTCGCCAAAGCGCACCGTGTTTCGCGTCACGGTGGCGAGATCGGTGAGCAGGGTGCGGAAGCTGTGTACCGGT
>JAFMSA010000475.1 GCA_017353855.1 Alphaproteobacteria bacterium | reverse complement strand
CGAGGCCGTGAGTCGTACCCACTTGTTGGGGGGCCATGGAGAGTTTCCATGGTACGTCCTTAGAACCCGCTGGCTTTAGCCATGGGGAGGCTCAGTTGAGGATACAATCGTGCCGAAACCGGTGATCGGCAGGGGCGGATCACGCTTTGCGCAAGATTCCCGCGGCTGCCACGAACAGGTGCGCCTGCCGCCAAAACCGCGACACCCCGGCCAATACGAAATGGGCATACGAGGAGCCTCACCCACCGGATAGAAATGACGGATGCTGATCACGAAGACTAAAGCCTATCCGGTATGCGACTGCTCACAAAACGGGGTTCTGATGGATACCCGGCCAAATGCTCCGGCGCGATGACCCTCGCCAACGTGGCTGAGGCGGCGCAGCGCAATCAGGTGCCGCTCGGGATCGCCTACATGGTCGGCTCGACCGTGATGTTCGCCGGAGGGAATGCGGTTGTGAAATGGCAACTTGCCAACTATCCGCTGGGCGAGGTCGCGTTCGGGCGCACCGTCTTCGCATTCCTCACCGTCGCGTTGATAGTATTGCCGCGTGCCGGGTGGGGCGTCCTTCGGACGAGGCGCTACCGCGATCATCTGCAGCGCGGGCTTTCGCAGGTCGGCTCGATGCTGTGCTGGTTCCTCGCGGTCAGCGTGCTGCCGCTCGGCTCGGCGACGGCGATCGGCTTCGCGTCGCCATTGTTCACAACCTTGCTGTCGATCGTGATCCTGAAGGAGAAGGTCGGTATCCACCGCTGGTCGGCGCTTATCGTCGGATTCGTCGGGGTCCTGATCATCACCCATCCCGGCGCCGGAACGCTGAGTGAAGGCGCGCTTTTCGCGCTTGCCAATGCGGTCTTGATCTCGACCGTGGCGGTCGCCATCCGCCGGATGAGCGTGACCGAGTCGACCGAGACGCTGACACTCTACCAGATGAGCATTATGACCTTGTGCACCGCCGGCCTGCTGACGCTCGGGTTCCGAGCTCCGCACTTACGCGACGCGCTGATGGTAGCACTTGCCGGGGTCGGCAACGGAATCGCCCAGTTCTGGTGGACGCGCTCGCTTTCTTTAGCGTCGCCCTCGGCTGTGGCGCCGTTCAACTACCTTTCGCTGGTATGGGCGATGATCCTCGGCTTCGCGGTGTGGGGGGACGTGCCGACCCCGGGCCTGCTGGCCGGTTCCGCGATCGTTGTCGCCTCGGGCCTTTACATCCTGTGGCGCGAGACCGTTCGCCGTCGCCGCCCGACGGTCGCAGCGCGGCAGAAAGTGCAGTCGCTTCTATCGGGTGGCGAAGGACCTAGCGGACAAACGGCAAACCGGCAGTTCCGCGAGTGAGCCGCCGCTATTGCCGGTGCCAGTTCCGGGCTGACCCGCGCTCAACCCGGAATGGCAAGGTTCGCAGCCGGATCCGCCGTGGTTCCTGCTGTCCTGTAAGCCTTCGCGTACCGAGTAGCGTCGTTCATCATAACGGATATCGGTGTTGAAGCTGGGGACGGGCGGCGTGCTCCGGCCGCAATCGCTCCGTCTAACTCTAACCGTCTGCCGCGCGCCGCCGAGTTCCGCAAGCTCGCAGTTTCACCCGAGATGGCTACCCGGCTTGCCCTCATATCGTCTCGGGCTCCGAATCGTCGGCACCTTCGCGTACCGGGGCATCGGCCTTGGCGTCCAGTTCGTCGGCCCAGCCTGCGAAGCGCCTTGGCTACCGCCGGCTTCCGCAGCGCCAAATCGCGTAACCGGGCGCCCTTCTCGCGCTCCAATCTTCTCTGATCGACCATACGATCCCGTCAACGAGGGTTCATGAGATAGGTTCGATCGTCATGACCCTCGGTATTTGTTAGAACCATATTTATTTTTATTTATTCAATACGGTCAGGAGGCGATTCGCCTTTTATGACTAGTTTGGGTACCAAATAATGGGTGGGAACGTGAGAAGCCGGTACGTTGTTGGACTGCCAGGCGTGCTGTCTGGTGAACAATGCGAGCAAGGCAGGAGCGCACCGCGGCCTATTATCGGGAGGTTGCCGGGCAGATACGGGCGTTGGCGAGCAACGCCCGACTCCCGGAGGTCCGGCGCGAGATGTTCGACCTTGCCGAACGTTTCGAGCGTATTGCCGATTATGTCGAACGCCGTTATCCGGAGCGCGGCGGAGCCGCGCGGCGGGCGCCTGAGGAGGGCTGAGCTCCCGACCCGGCTCGGCTCTCGAGGACGCGCGAGCCTTCTTGGCGAGGAGACGCTGCTACGCGACGCTCCGCACGGGCGGGACCTCGCGGGGAATAATCAGGTTGCATCCTGTCGCGGACTTCACTTCCTCGACGCTCACCCCGGGTGCGATTTCGCGTAAGGCCAGTCCTTCCGAAGTCAGCTCGAACAGTCCGAGGTTCGTAGCGACGAGGTTGACGACGCCGCGCGCCGTGGCGGGGATCGCGCAGCGCTCGACGAGGCGCGGCTTGCCGTCCCTTGTCTGGTGTTCCATCGCGACAAAGACGTGTTTGGCGCAGGCTGCCAGATCCATTGCCCCGCCGATGCCGCCGCCCTGCTGACCGGCCATCTTCCAGTTTGCGAAATCGCCATTTTCGGCGACCTCGTAGGCGCCGAGAACGGTGACGTCGATACGCCCGCTACGGATCAGTGCGAAGGAATCGGCGTGATGGACGATCGCCGCGCCGGGACGCAGCGTGACGTGCTGACCGCCGGCATTGACGAGGTGCAGGTCTTCGGTCCCGGCCGCGGCCAGGGGACCGTAGCCGATCACGCCATTTTCCGAGTGGAAGATGATCTCCTTGTCGCCGAAATCGAAATTCGAGCACAGGGTGGGGATGCCGATCCCGAGATTGACGATCCAACCGTCTTCGAACTGCATCGCCAGCCGGTCGCACATCTGCTGGCGGGTCAGCCCTTTTGCCCGTTCGCTCATCGTACAATGCTCCCTGGAGGCTGCGGCCACCAGCCCTCGGGCGGCGGCGGGATCTTGATAATCCGGTGCACAAAAACCCCGGCGGTGTGCACATCGTCGGGGTCGATCGCGCCCGTCGGGAGGATCTCCTGCTCGACCTCGACGACTGTGACGCGCGCCGCCATCGCCATGATCGGGTTGAAGTTGCGTTGTGAACGCCGGAACCGCAAATTCCCCGAGGCGTCCGCCTGATAGGCGCGTATGAAAGCGTAGTCGAGCGGCAGCGCCTCTTCCAGCAGGTATTCGCGGCCGTTGAAGACGCGCGTCTCTCTCCCCTCGGCGAGTTCGGTACCGACGGCGGCCGGGGTATAGAAGGCCGGGATGCCGGCGCCGGCCGCCCGCATCCGCTCGGCGAGGGTCCCCTGCGGCACGAGCTCAGCCTCGATGAGGCCTTTGTCGACATATTCGGAAAGAATCAGACGCTGTGAGGCGCGCGTCGGAGCGGTAAAGGCGCAGATCACCTTCTTGACCTGCCCGTTCCGGATCATCTGACCCATATCGGGCGCATCGGCGGGCAGGGTGGCGCCGCCGCGTGTCGAATTCGACACACAGGTCAGGTTTTTGGCGCCTTGTCTGGCAACCGCTCCGTAGAGGTTGATCGGCATCCCGACAACCGCGAAGCCGCCGAAGCCCAGCGTCGCGCCATCGGGTATGTCGCGAACCGCATCGTCAAAACTCGCATAAATCCTGTTCCTGGCGCCCATTCCGCGACTGCCGTCTTTTGCTTGCTGCCGCACCATGATGCGGCAAGCCGTGCCCTGGCGGCAACTGCCTCCATCCTTCGGCTCCGGCGAAAGCCGCGAGCGCCGCTCGGCCCGACGGCGGGTTGTTTGATCCCCGAGACCGTCGGGACAGTCGTATCAGGCCTCAAGCCTCAAGCCTCAAGCCTCAAGCCTCAGGCCTGCAGCTCGCGCAGCTGCGCCGCCGTCAGAACGCGGGTCTTGGCGCCGCGCAGCAACAGATAGAGCTTTGCGGTCTCTTCGAGCTCCTCGATTGCATTGACGGTGGCGTCGAGGCTGGCTCCGGCGACGACCGGGCCGTGATTGGCGAGGAGCACGGCGTGATGCTTGCCGGCAAACCCGCGCACGGCTTGCGCGAGCGCGAGGTCGCCCGGACGGAAATACGGGACGAGCGGCAGCCGCCCGACCCGCATGACGTAATAGGCCGTCAGTGGCGGCAATACGTCTTGCGCGTCGATCTCGGCCAGGCAGGAGACAGCGACCGAGTGTGTCGAATGCAGGTGCACGACGGC
>JAFMSA010000065.1 GCA_017353855.1 Alphaproteobacteria bacterium | reverse complement strand
GCCCGGGCGGGCCGGCAGCTCCGCAATGTCCCGCAACAGAGTGTCGGCCGAGGCGGGCTCGGCGCCGCCGGCAAGCTCGCCCGCGCTCGCGCTCAGGCGGTGAATGTCGCCGGCAGGAACCCCCGCCTCCGCGAGGCGCTGAGCCATCGCGCGAGCAGCGTTGTCGAACACCCGCTCGGCATCGTCGCCGGCCGCCAGCACGACGTGCCATTTGCCGGCGCGGCTATCGGCCTCGGGCCGGGCGGCCCCGGAAGAGACGAGCACGCCAAGCGCCAGCGCTGCGGCCGCGATGCGCCGAAGGGCCCGGTACGGCGCCCCGCATCGTGCTATGCTGTGTAAAGCCGAGGAGATCATGTCATGCCACTAACACTCGCCGAGAAAAGTTGCACCCCCTGCCGCGGCGGCATACCGCCGCTGAATGAGGAGGAGGCCGCCGCTTACCACCAGCAGGCACCGGACTGGTCGCTTCTCGATCAGGCCAGGCGGATCGAGCGGACCTACCGGTTCAAAAACTTCGGGGAAGCCTTCGGCTTTGTCGAGCGCGCCGCAGCACTCGCCGAAGCCGAGGCCCATCACCCGGACATCAGCTTTGGCTGGGGTTATGCCACAGTGTCGTTGCGTACCAAGAAAATCAAAGGACTGCACGAGAACGATTTTATCATGGCGGCAAAACTCGACCGCATCGCCGGCGAACGAGCATCCTGAGAGGGAGGAATCAGTGCCGACCTACATCATGCTGGCCAGTTGGACCGACCCCGGCTCCCAGAAGGTCAGAGAATCGCCGCGGCGACTCGACATCGCGAAAAAGGCGCTCTTTGACATGGGAGGCGAGTTCAAAGCCTTTTACATGACCATGGGAGAATACGATCTGGTCGGCGTCTACGAGGCTCCGGATGATGCCGTGGCGGCACGCTTCAGCCTGCTGCTCGGGACACTCGGCAGCGTGCGGACCAAAACCCTGAAGGCCTTTCCGGAAGCAGCCTACCGCGAGATCATCGCCTCGCTCGGTTAGCCGGGATCCCGCCCGGGCGGCGTGCCGATGACCCTTTCATCGCGCGCGCCTGTCAGGCTACTCTCCTGCCGCGTGCTACGGGGAATGTGAATGGGCAGCATCAACGCCAGCGTGGATCTTCGCCGGGACGGCGAGGTCGCGGTGGTCACGACCGACAACCCGCCGGTTAACGCGCTGAAGCACGAGGTGCGCGCCGGACTGGTCGAGGCGTTGCGCCAGGCGCGTGAGGACGGCGCGGTCAAGGCGGTCGTGATCGGCTGCGCGGGGCGCACCTTTTTTGCCGGAGCCGACATTACCGAGTTCGGCCAACCGCCGCGGCCGCCGAGCCTTCATGATGTCATTGCCGCGGTCGAAGGGATGCCCAAGCCGGTTGTCGCCGCTCTGCACGGCACCGCCCTGGGAGGCGGCTTCGAGGTGGCGCTCGCCTGCCATTTTCGCATCGCCGTTCCGGGGGCGCGCGTCGGATTGCCCGAGGTCAAGCTCGGCTTGTTGCCGGGAGCCGGCGGCACACAACGCCTGCCGCGCCTCGTCGGGCCCGAGAAGGCGTTGCGAATGATCGTCACCGGCGAGCCGATCGGCGCCGCCGAGGCGCAGGTGCTCGGGGTTGTCGACGATATCGCCGAGGGTGATCTGACGAGCGCGGGGGTCACTTTTGCCCGTCGGGTCGTGGCGGAAGGGCGGCCGCTCAGCCTCGTGCGCGAGCGCGACGAAAAGCTCTCGGCGGAGGGGTTTGCCGATGCCGCCGAAACGCTGACGCAACGGCTGCGCGGCCAGGATGCACCCGCGGCCTGCGTGGAGGCCGTGCGCAATGCTATCGTGTTGCCGTTCGAGGAAGGGCTGAGAAGAGAAAGCGAACTCTTCCGCAGGCTCGTTGCCGGCGACCAGTCGAAAGCCCGGCGCCACGTCTTCTTTGCCGAACGCGAGGCGGCGAGGATCGGGGACATGCCGGAGACTACGAAGCCTCGCCCGATCGGCCGCGGCGCCGTCATCGGCGCCGGCACGATGGGCGGCGGGATCGCGATGTGTTTTGCCAATGCCGGCATCCCGGTGAGCGTCGTCGACACCCGCCGCGATCTCCTGCAGAGGGGGCTCGACCGGATCGCCGCGAACTACCGTACAACCGTCTCGCGCGGCGGGCTTGCCGCGGACGAGATGGAACGCCGCATGGCGCGGATCGCCGGCGGCACCGAGCTCGATGCGGTCGCACAGGCCGATGTCGTCGTCGAGGCCGTGTTCGAGGAGATGGACGTCAAAAAGCAAGTCTTCGGCGAACTCGACCGCCTCGCAAAGAAGGATGCGCTCCTCGCCACGAACACCTCCACGCTCGACGTCGACGAGATCGCTCGAGCAACGGGCCGGCCTCGGGACGTGCTGGGCATGCATTTCTTCAGCCCGGCAAACGTGATGCGTCTGCTGGAAATCGTACGCGGCCAGGAGACTTCGTTCGACGCGCTCGCCACTGCCGTGGCGCTCGGCCGGCGGCTCGGCAAGGTGCCGGTCACGGTCGGCGTCTGCTATGGCTTTGTCGGCAACCGCATGCTCGCCCGCCGCTCGGCCGAGACCGAGCGGCTGCTGCTCGAAGGGGCGCTGCCGCAACGGATCGATGCTGCCGTCGTCGCGTTCGGGTTCCCGATGGGGCCTTGCGCGATGATGGATCTCGCCGGCCTCGATGTGGGTTGGCGGATCCGCCAGGGACGCGGCGAGCGCGCCGTGATCGAGGACGCACTCTGTGAAGCCGGACATTACGGCCAGAAGACCGGCAAGGGGTATTTCCGCTATGACGCCGGCTCGCGCACGCCGCTGCCGGATCCCGAGGTCGAGAAGCTCATCCTCGAGAGCTCGTCACGGCTCGGGATCAACCGGCGCCCGATTGCCGAGGAGGAGATCGTCGAACGCATGATCCTCCCGATGATCAACGAGGGTGCCCGGCTTCTCGAAGAGGGGATTGCCAGCCGCCCCGGCGACATCGATGTGATCTGGGTCTACGGCTATGGCTGGCCCGTGTGGCGCGGCGGCCCGATGTATTATGCGGACCGGCTGGGTCTTGCTCGGGTCCGCGACAAGCTCACTGACTATGCCGGCCGCTCGGGCGACCCCGCATTGCGCCCCGCGCCGCTGATCGCCCGGCTGGCCGCCGAGGGCCGTGGGTTTGGCTCATGATGGCCCCCCGCCGGATCGGCGTCTTGCCTCTCGTGCGAGGCAGAGGGCGAGGTGACGGGCCGGCGAGCCGGATCGCCGCCGCGCCCTGCTTCTTCCCCCTCAAGGACCGGGAGGGGATTTGATCCCGCCGCACTAGGAGAGTTCAGCCGATGGATCTCCGCTTTACCCCCGAAGAGCTCGCGTTTCGCGACGAGGTGCGGGCGTTTTTCGCGGCCAATCTGCCCCCGAGCATCTGCACCAAGCTCGTCGAGGGCAAGAGGCTCACCAAGGACGACATCGTCACCTGGCAGCGCATCCTCAACAAGAAAGGCTGGGCAGTCGCGAACTGGCCGGTCGAATGGGGCGGCACGGGCTGGTCGCCGGTCCAGCAATACATCTTTCAGGAGCAGCTGCAGCTGACCCCGGCGCCGCAGCCGCTGGGCTTTGGCGTGACGATGGTCGGGCCGGTCATCATCGCGTTCGGTTCGCAAGCGCAAAAGAAACGTCATCTGCCCGCCATCGCCAATCTCGACGTGTGGTGGTGCCAGGGCTTCTCCGAGCCCGGTGCCGGTTCCGATCTCGCCTCGTTGCGGACCGCTGCCAAGCGGGAGGGGGACCACTACGTCGTCAACGGGCAGAAGACGTGGACGACGCTGGCGCAGCACGCCGACTGGATCTTCTGCCTGGTGCGCACCGATCCCCAGGCCAAGAAGCAGGAAGGTATCTCCTTTCTGCTGATCGATATGAAGACGCCGGGCATCACGGTCCGCCCGATCATCACGATCGAGGGCGGGCACGAGGTCAACGAAGTGTTCTTCGACGACGTCAAGGTGCCTTGCGAGAACCTCGTCGGCCAGGAGAACAGGGGCTGGGATTACGCGAAATATCTGCTGGGCCGTGAACGCACCGGGATCGCGCGGGTCGGCCTCTCGAAAGAGCGCGTTCGCCGGATCAAGGAGCTCGCGGGGATGGAGCGCGCCGGCGACAAGCCGCTGATCGAGGACGAGCGTTTCCGCGAGAAGCTCGCCGCGCTCGAGGTCGAGCTGAAGGCCCTCGAGATGACGCAGCTGCGCGTCGTTGCCGCCGAACGCCATCGCACCGACAACAAACCCGACCCGGCTTCCTCGATCCTCAAGATCAAGGGCTCGGAAATCCAGCAGGCCACGACGGAACTCCTGCTCGAGGTAGTCGGCCCCTATGCGATCCCGTTTCAGCCCGAGCACGAGGATGATGAGCGCTGGAACGAGCCGCCGGTCGGACCCGAATGGGCCGGGCCCATCGCGCCGACCTATTTCAACTGGCGCAAGACTTCGATCTACGGCGGCAGTAACGAAATCCAGAAAAATATCATCGCCAAAGCGATCCTGGGGCTCTAGACGATAGTCGGGCCGGGTACCGCCGATCGCGATCCTCCGCCGGCCCGCGGACAGCGGCCGGTCGGCGGGAAGGGGGGCAACCGGCCGCACGGGGATAGCGATGGATTTCGACCTCAGCGAAGAGCAGCGCCTTCTCAAGGAAAGTCTCGAGCGCCTGACCGCCGAGCGGTACGCCTTCGAACAGCGCAGGACCTATGGGCGCAGTCGGGAAGGCTGGAGCCGCGAATTGTGGGCCCAATATGCCGAACTGGGGCTGCTCGGACTGCCGTTTGCCGAGCGCTACGGCGGCTCGTCGGGGGGGCCGGTCGAAACGATGATCGCGATGGAAGCCTTCGGACGCGCCTTGGCGCTCGAACCCTACCTGGCGACTGTGGTGCTCGGTGGCGGGTTCCTCCGCCATGCCGGAAGCGCCGAGCAATGCGCCGCCCTCATCCCGAAAATCGCCGGCGGAAGCCTCACCGCCGCGTTCGCGCATACCGAACGGCATTCGCGTTACGACCTGGCCGATATCGAGACGAGGGCCGTGCGCGACGGCTCCGGTTGGGTGCTTGATGGCGAGAAGGGGATCGTCCTGCACGGTGATTCGGCAGACCAGCTGATCGTCACGGCGCGCACAGCCGGCGGCCGGCGCGACCGGGACGGCATCGGCGTCTTCATTGTCGATGGCGCATCCGAGGGCGTATCCCGGCGCGGCTACCCGACCCAGGACGGGCTGCGCGCTGCGGAAATCTCGTTCGCCCAGGTCCGCGTCGGCCCCGAAGGCGTGCTCGGCGAACCGGAGGCTGCGCTGCCGCTCGTCGAACGCGTCGTCGACGAGGCGATTGCGGCGCTTTGCGCCGAGGCCGTCGGCGCGATGGCGGCAATGCACGAACTGACCGTGGAATACCTCAAGACCCGCCGCCAATTCGGTCGTGAGATCGGCAGCTTTCAGATCCTCCAGCATCGCGCCGTCGACATGCTGATCGCTCTGGAGCAGGCCCGCAGCATGGCGATGTTTGCGACAATGATGGCGGCGGAGGAAAATGCGGCCGAGCGCCGCAACGCGCTGTCCGCCGCCAAGGTCCAGATCGGCCGGTCGGGCAAGTTTGTCGGCCAGCAGGCGGTCCAGCTGCACGGCGGCATCGGCATGACGATGGAGTACAAGCTTGGCCACTACTTCAAGCGGGTCACGATGATCGACACAATCTTCGGCGACGCCGACCATCATCTGCGCGAACTCGCCCGGCGCGGCGTATCGGGGGCCCCCGGGTGACCATCGGTTCGCGGTGATCCCGGGCCGACTGATAATCGGTTGTCCGGCCTGCCGGACCCGGTTCCTCGTCGACGAACAAGCGCTGGGCGGCCGCGAGGGGCGCACCGTGAGGTGCGCGAACTGCGGTCATACCTGGCGGCAGACGGCTCCGCCCGAGCTCGACACGGATGACAATCCGGCGCCGTCCGGGGGGGCGCGCACTGAACCGGCCCTCGACCTGCCGCCGCGACCGGGCACCATCGCCGCGCCCAGGCCCGAAAATCCGCTGCGGGTCGGATTTATCCGGGAACCGCCCCGGCGGCGCCGAAGCCGCTGGGCGGCGGTCCGCTGGCTCGCGCTCATCGTGCTGTTTGCGCTCGCGGTACTGGCCGGCATCGTCGTTGCCCGGGGTGCCGTCACGGCGATATGGCCGCCGGCCGCTCGATTTTTCTCGCTCGCCGGGCTGCCGGTCGAGCCGCCCGCGACCGACCTCAAGGTCGAGAAACTTGCGCCCGCCCGCACTGCCGACGGGTTGGTCATCGAAGGCGACATCTTCAATCCGGAACAGTCGACGCGTACGGTGCCACCCCTCCGAGTGACATTGCGCGACGCTGCGGATAAGGAAGTCCAGTACAAGATCTTCGATCCGCCGGCTCCGCAGCTGGCGCCCGGCGGCGTGGTTCACTTTAAATTGCCGTTCGGGCATCCCGCCGGTGCGGCCACCGGGGTCGTCGTGACGTTCGCCACGCGCTGAGCGGCGGGGCCGGGAACTACCAGTCAACAATCTCGCAGGCGATTGCATGTTTATCGCGATGAACCGTTTTAAAGTCATTCCGAGGCTGCAGGGGGATTTCGAACGGGTATGGACGACGCGCGACACCCACCTGCGCGAGGTTCCCGGCTTTATCGAATTTCACCTGCTGCGGGGACCGGAACAGGAGGATCATGTGCTTTACTCCTCGCACACGATATGGCGCAGCCGGGCCGATTTCGAAAGCTGGACCCGGTCGGAGGCGTTTCGCCAAGCCCATCGGGACGCCGGCCAGAACAGACCTCTCTATCTGGGCCACCCCGAGTTCGAAGGTTTCGAAGTCCTCCAGACAGTAGCGGCCGGGGAACAGTGATGCCGCATATCGTTATTCTGGGAACGGGTTTTGCCGGTCTGTGGAGTGCCGTGGCAGCGGCGCGCGCGCTCGACGAAGCTCGCCTCAGCCGTGCCGACGTCCGGATAACCGTCGTCAACCGCGATGCCTGGCATGCCGTCCGCGTGCGCAACTACGAGCCCGATCTGCGTCAGGTGCGGGTCGCGCTCGACGATGTGCTCGCGCCGATCGGCGTCGAGCGGGTGGAGGGTGAGGTCACGGGCGTCGACTTCGAACATCGGCAGGTTGTCTGCCGGATCCGGGGCACGCGCCACGTTCTGGAGTATGACCGGCTGGTCTATGCGCTAGGGAGCCAGCTCCTGCGCCCCGACATTCCCGGGCTCGCACGCTACGCGTTCGACGTCGATACGTTTGAGGGTGGCGCTCGGCTCAATGCGCATATCGCCGGCTTGCCGGAGCAACCGCCCGCGCCGGGCCGCTATACCGCGCTGATCGTCGGGGCGGGCCTGACCGGCATCGAGACAGCAACGGAGATGCCGGGAAAGTTGCGCGCGTCGCTCGGGCGCGTCGCTCCGGCCGAGGCGAGGGCGCAGGTGATCCTCGCCGACCACCGCCCGGTAATCGGTTCGGACATGGGCGAGGACGCACGCCGAGTGATCGAGAAGGCACTCGCTTGCCTCGGCGTGGTGACGCGCACCGGGGTGTCGATCAGTGCCATAGACGGCGGCGGAGCCACGCTGTCGACGGGCGAAAGGATCGCCGCTGCCACAATCGTCTGGTGCACCGGAATGCGGGCCAACCCGCTCAGCCAACTCTTCCCGGGCAAGCGCGACCGGTTCGGCCGGATCCCGGTCGACCGCTTCATGAGGGTGAAAGGCATGCCGGAAATCTTCGCCGCCGGGGACGCCGCCTGCGCCGTCATCGATGATCTGCACGATTCGGTTATGTCCTGCCAGCACGCGCGGCCGATGGGGCGTTTTGCCGGTCACAACGTCGTCTGCGACCTGTTGGGCAAACCCATGCTGCCGCTGCGCATCGATTGGTACTGCACGGTTCTCGACCTCGGGCCCTGGGGTGCGGTTTACACCGAGGGCTGGGAGCGGCATGTCGTCGCGACCGGCGCCGCCGCAAAGCGGACCAAGCAGATCATCAATTGCGAGCGCATTTACCCGCCGCGCTCCCGGGATCTGCGCCAGATCCTCGACGCCGCGGCACCGGTCGTCCAGGCTCCGCCGCCTGCGTTCGGCTGACGCCCCGATGGCCGAGGAAGACCCGCAGCGGCGCTACGCCGCCAATCTCCAGGGCGAGGTCGATAGCGCCGCACTTTACCGAACCCTCTCGAAGACCGAGAAAGATCCGCAACTCGCGCAGGTTTATGCGCGGCTCGGGGCAGTAGAAGATGCCCATGCCGAGTTCTGGAGACGCAAGATCGGGGCGATCGGCCGGCGTGCGCCGAAACTGCGGCCGAGCTTTCGAACGCGCGCGCTCGAGTGGCTGGCGCGCCGCTTCGGCCCGGCTTTCGTGCTGCCGACCATCAACACGCTCGAGCAGATGGACAGCGGCGCCTACGATACGCAGCCGGAAGCAGTCGCCGGCGGGCTGCCCGCCGCCGAGCGATCCCATGCCCGCATCATCGAGGCGCTGGCCGCGCGCTCGCCGCGCGCCTTCAGCGGGCCGACAATCGCGCAGCTGGAGGGCCGGCACCGCCGGTTTGGCGGCAACGCGTTGCGCGCCGCCGTGCTCGGCGCAAATGACGGGCTTTGCTCCAATCTCAGCCTTGTCATGGGTGTCGCCGGAGCAGACCTCGCCGCGCATGCGATTCTTGTCACCGGCCTTGCGGGCCTCCTGGCCGGCGCCTGCTCGATGGCGCTCGGCGAATGGCTCTCGGTCAGCACGACACGCGAAGCCTATCAGCGGCAGATCAAGACCGAGGCCGACGAGCTCGAGCAGGTGCCGGAAGAGGAGGCCGAGGAGCTGGCGCTGATCTATCAGGCCAAAGGTCTTCCGGGAGATCAGGCGCAAGCGCTGGCGCAGCGGCTGATCGCCAATAAACAAACCGCCCTCGACACGCTGGTCCGCGAGGAGCTGGGGATTGATCCGGAAGAACTCGGCGGTTCCCCATGGGCTGCCGCCGGCACGTCGTTCGGGCTGTTCGCGCTGGGCGCGATCGTTCCCGTGGCCCCCTACTTCGCGCTGGCCGGGCCGGCCGCGGTGATCGTCAGTCTGGCGGCGAGCGGCGCGGCACTGTTTCTCATAGGGGCGGCCACAAGCCTGTTCACTGGTTCGGGCGTGTGGTTCTCCGGCGTGCGGCAGCAGCTGATCGGCTTTGCCGCTGCGGGGGTGACCTTCGGCGTCGGGAAGATAATCGGCGTCGCCGTTACGGGCTGAGCCGCAAGCCGCCGGTGCGGGCGAGAAACTCCGCCCGGGCGAGCCGGCGCTGCCGGATAATCCGCTCGGGCACGGTCAACGGCCGCCACGGACCGCCCAGCAAGACACTCCCCCGCTTGCCGTCGAGCTGACGGTGGCCGTCGAACACCATCAAGCCGTCGGGCTTGCGGTGGCCGCCGAACAGCAGCAGGCCGTCGAGCCCGCGCTCGTCGAGAGTCCAATTCCGCACGGGCCCGCTGTCGATATGGATAAAGCCGGATTGCGGGTACCAGCCCACACCACCGCATCGCATGGCGCGGGCTTTGCTCATCGCATCGGGAAGCCGGGTGTCGAGACGGATGTCGAGCGCCCGGCCGACAATGTGCTGACTGTGTTCGGCGACACCAAAGGTCGTCCGGGACAGCATCGCATTGGTCTGCGGCGTGCGATAGGCCGACAGCACGGTCGCCTTGGTTTCACCGACCGAATCGAGGACGTCGGCCAGGAAGTCAATGACCCCGACATCCATCTGCGTCTTCTCACCGGAGTGGTGGTCCCGCAGAAAAATACACAGCTCGTCCATCACCCGGTCGATCGGGCCTTTGTCGTCGCGGTAAGACCCCTCGAAAGTCTCGCCCGTGTGGGCATTGACGAGCCGCAGCCGGGTCAGCGCCCCCGGCGGACGCGGAATCGCGCGGGCTACCGACGACCATGCCGCACCGGCCGCGACCAACGACAGAAACAGACGTCTATTCATCACCCCCCTTTAATTCTCGTGAATGACCTGCCCGCGATTGCCGGCCCCCCAGCGCCGGTAATTACCTATTCGGTAACTCTGCAGGACGCCCGGACGATGCCCGGACATGTAGAGAAGAAAGGTTTGAAGATTGAAGGCGGACGCCCGCCTTCGGTCAAGCTTAAAATCTCTTCAGCAAGCGATCGATGTAGTCGAGCTCGATTTCGGGACGGGAGCGCTCGCCCGCGCGACGGCGCAGTTCATCGAGAATCTCGCGGGACTTCTGCAAAGTATTCTGGTCGGGGATTTTAACGTCACCCTGGTCATAGGTACCGTTGTTCGACACGGGCCGGCCGAGCGGATCGCGCTCGCCGCGCTCGCGCGAGCGTCCATCGGTGGCGCCGCTCTCGTCCTCATTCGGACTGCCCTGTTGGCCTTGCATGCGCTGCTGCATTTGCTGCGCGAAATCCCGCGCGGCCTGCTGCAGCTGATCGAGCGCTTCGGTCTGCGGGCCGACCGCCTCGCCGGGCTGCTGATGCTGCAGCGCCTCGGTGGCCTCGCGCATCGCGCGCTCGGCGCGGCCCAGCGGCTCAGGAATATCGCCAGGCCCGTCGCCGAGGTGGCGCATCATGTCGCCCAGCGAGCGGCGAAGCCCCTCCTGCTGGCCCGCCGCATCCCCCATTTGCCCATTGGGGCCGCGCTGATCGCCCCCTGGCTGCTGCCCGCGCTGCCCCATGCGGCCCTGCTGCCCCTGTTGCCCCTGCCCCTGTTGCCCCTGCTGCTGTTGCGCGCGGAAGCTGCGGTCGAGCAGGTCCTGCTGTCGCTGCATCAGATCGCGCATGCCGCGCATCATCTGCTGCGCCTGGTCCGAGTCCTGTGAGCGCATTTGGCCGGGCCGCGCCATGCGCAGGTTTTCGAGCATGTTCTGCAGCTGCGACAACAATTGGCGGGCCTGGTCGCGAGCGCCGTTGCGCGCCAGCTCGCGCGCCTGGTCGAGCATTCTTTGCAGATCGCGGCTGCTGATCACCTTCGACGGATCGACCGGCTGTTGCGACTGATCCGGGTGGCGCGCCATGTTTTCGGCGAGTGACTGCAGGTAGCGGTCGAGCGCCTGCTTCAATTGGTTCATCAACCGCTCGATCTCCTCGTCGGGCGCGTTTTTCGCCAGGGCGTCCTGTAGCTTCTGCTGCAGCTGCCGCATCTCGCGCTCGGCCAACGGCGCGCGGCCATCCTCGATACGCAGCGCGGTGTCCCACAAGATCTGCTGCACCTGCGAAATCGAATTCGCATTGTCATTCAGCCGCAGACGCTCCTCGGCAAGCCGCAGCGCGAGGAAAGCGACCGTATCGTCGCGGTAAAGCTGCGGCCGTTCGCGCAGATCGCTTAGCGTATCGGCGACCGCCAGCCGCGCGCCGGGGTCGCGCACCAGCTCCTTGCGCTGGTCGATAATCGCGCGGGCCACCGGATGCTCGAAATGGCGTTCCGGCAGCGTCATCCGGACAGGGTCGCTTGCCCCGGTCTGACCCAGCGCATCGGTGGCGACCAGCCGGATCTCGACCGGGAGACCGGCCCACGGATGCGGCGACAAATCGTGGTAACTGGTGGCCTGCGCCTCCTTCAGGTGCAGACCGGGCAAGGGTATCCCCACCTCGACGGTCTCGTCGGGCTTGCCGCCCTGCCGCCGGATCACCGCCTTGACGCCCTCCACTCCGTAATCATCGCTCGCCCGATAATCGATCCGCAGCGCGGCGTGGGAGGTTCCCTCGGGCGGTTTCGTGAAGGCGACTTTGGGCGGGTTGTCCGGGATGATGCCAATCGGCCAGCTGCCGAGCGTCGCGCCGCCCTGAGTGACTTTGATCTGATGCCCGCTCGCCAGGGTAGCCGAAGCCCGGTAGTTCTCCTTGTCGATGGTCTCGAAGTCGCGGCGGTCATTGTCGATCGCAAGCCGCGGAACGCCCTGCCCGCCATGCACCTGAGCGAGCAGCTTGCTGCCGGTCGGGATGCGCACGGTCTGGCCCGCCGACGCACGCAGGAATTGCGGCGCCAGGCCCGTGTACTCCGGCGGCGTAACCCAGATGTCGATGCTTGCAGCAACCAC
>JAFMSA010000474.1 GCA_017353855.1 Alphaproteobacteria bacterium | reverse complement strand
CAGCAGGTATGCGAGCTCTACCGGGACAGCGACGGCTGGGCACGCAAAGCGATCCTGAATGTGGCCAGTTCGGGCAAGTTTTCCAGCGATCGGACGGTCGCTCAATACGCGGCCGAGATCTGGAACGCGAAGCCCTGTCCGGTGCCGTAGAAAGGACGCGACGCAGCCGGGGTACCCCCGCTCGCCGGCAAGCCGGCCCCGAGGGAGGCGCTGGTCGACGGCCTGGCTCGAACAAAGTGCCGATTATTATTGAGGGTGATGAAGGGTTCGCGCCGACATCGGTCGTCTCGCGCGCCATTCTTGTCTACAACTGCTCTCGACGTGAGAGGCTGGCCGATGGCATTTGCATTACGCCGTCGCACAACCCGCCGGAAGATCGAGGGTTCAAATACGAGCCATCCAATGGTGGGCCGTCGGATACCGACGCGACAGGCTGGATTGAGGTTCAGGCTGATGAGCTGTTGGAATATCGATGCGCAACAGCGTCCGGTGCAGCTGGCATAGAAGGGGTACCTCTCCATCAGCCGCTTGCGTGTCAATTTTGCGATTTCGCGCGAAAAGCGAGGGGCGGACGATTGTTCTGAGCCCAGCTTTTAAGGAGAATATCTGAGAGTGAGGTCATGCTCCGATGCTCAAAGATCGCGTTGAGAGGTGACACCGCCATTCCTTACTCAGGGAGGATCGACATGCGAGTACTCGACGATCATGAACTCGAACTCGTGTCCGGCGGCAGCTTGTTCGGGGGTTTCGAACATCTGGTCGAGGATGTCGCAAAGGGGTTTGATGCGGGAGCGATAACCGGAGCGGCCGGGGGCGCGGTGGCGGGGGCTATGGCCGGTGGCGCCGGCGCTGGGCCAGGCGCTCTAGCGGGCGCTGCAGGGGGCGGTGTCGCCGGAGCTGTCGGCGGCGTGCTCACTTTCCTAGGTATCTAAGATCGGAGCGGGGGATCCGGAAGATTGCCGAGAAGCCCGCCACAGCCCTGAGGAGGGACAGGGAGCGCGACAAGGCTACCGAGCAATTACGAACGCACTGTCGCCGCGCCGCTGGCGTGACGTTTCTCGCGCAATTTGGCCGAGGGGCCGATTTCCGGCGCTTGTGGTGTGCCGTCAACACGCCTGGTATTCAGGCGGTAACTGCGCGGTGATACTGCGATGGGCAAGATTCCTGAGGGATATCCTCTGTTTCCCTCACTCAGTCGGCTCGGGAAGCCCGCAAATCTTCCTCAGTGGGCACTCTCCGGAAGCCCGGCGCCTCGGCTTTGCCGTCGCTGCCGGGACCCCGCCGGGACGCGAGCTTAGGTGACCCTCACCGCGATCCACACCCTCAACGCACCTGACTGACGAAACCAAGCGCCTCTGCAAACGCCAGGCAAGGACGATCGGTATTTCCGCCATCCGGAAAGGTTCAGAGAGCGAAGCTAAGTCAGACGCGCCTCCTCAAACATGCTCGATCCAGAACGGACGCGCACGCTGCAATCTCCGGACACGTTTGGAGAGCCTGTGTCCATGGTCGGCCAGGCCGCGATCGTGCCACCCGATCACGATGCCCGCGGCGCGGGCGATGCTGGTACGATCGTCCGGACTTTCAAGTGTGGCCATTAATTGATCGGCGACCCAGACATCGTTGGCGTAGCCCAGATCGTCTTGCAGCGGTCTGAGATTGTGGACGAACTTCTCGACCTTATCGGCATCGAACAGGTCGGCGAGACACTCGATCGTGTAGCGCAGTTTCTTGACGGCGATGCGGAACTCATGGCGCTGCGTCAGGGTGAGGTCTGCAAATTGGTCTGCCGCCTTCATTGTCTTTCTGTACCGTCGCGCGATCAGACGCGGCGCGACTGCGCCAATCGGCGTCATCAACAGCGCTGACCGTTCCGTCACCGGCTGATCTCGCCAGCTCCGCGCGGTAAACCACCGGGACAGCTTCAGCAACGCGGTCGTGTATTGCACAGACTGTAGTGCAGCATTAGCGGCTCGATGCGCAGACGCACGCTCCCGGTCGGCGATCCGGCACAGGTCATCAAGGTCCCGTTCGCCAGGTGACGCGCTCTTGACCGGCGCGAGAATGACCGTCGAGAGGACATCCCAGTTCCGGGCCGGCGCCAGGGCCGCCGCCAGCCATCGCAATTCACGGCCAACCAACTCGCGTTGCTCGCCCGGCAGCAACGGCTTTATTGCATTGATAACTGACCTAAGGCGCCGGATCGCGACCCGCGTCTGGTGCACCCCTTCGGGGATACCCGCGAGCGCTGATTTCTCGTGCCGCAATAGAGTTGTCAGGCAAATCCAGCCGATCCTCTCTAACGCTTGCTCGACCGTCATGTCGGGTGTGAGGTCGGCCGCCGACGTGCGGGCCGCCCACGGATCGAGGCTTGCGCCAAGCAGAGAATAGCCGCGTTCTGCCTTGCTGAGTATGGTGAGGCGCAGTGATGCAACTTCCAGAAGCCGCAGCGCAGTTTCGTAAAGGACGGCCGGATTGCCGCGCTTGAGGTCCAGAGTCAGTTCGGCGATCGGCTCGATGCCCTTGTCGCCGACAACAGTGATGAGACCCTCGTCGATCGAACCGTCGATCCGGGTCGACGCGTCGGGCTCAAGCGAAAAGGGGGTCCGCTTAACGAGTGTCGTGAATTGCGCCTGCAGTTCGCCCTCATCGAGCGCCCGGGGCAAGTGGTCACGGCTGTTGGGTGCACGAAGATCGGGCTTGCTCTCATCGATGTCGTCCACCCATTCCGCCGCCGTCGCTGCGGCGCCATTCGCTCGGCGAGCCCTGAGCGTTTGCACGTAGCGGCGATCCCGCTCATGCACGCATAAGACGAAACCCTCGCGCCGCAGCCGATTGGCTGCCGTGTCGAAGTAGGTGCTGAGGATCGTGTGCGTTTCATGCCGTTGATCGGCAAGTTCAAACAATACTTGTTTTGCCCTCGACAGGCCGTCACTGCTCGCAGCGAGTTTGAGCACTTTGCCATTGAACATGCGTTTTGGGAACCGAAGAATAGAGGAGGAAAACCGCACCAAGGCTTCGAGACTGCCGCACGATAGACAACATTACACTTTTGCGTCAACGGGTTATCCAGGCTGCTCGTAGGTGCCCTTGAGGTCCAGGGACGTGATCAGCGGGGGCTGCGTAGCACCGGATTTCGATGAGACTGACGGGACGAGGCCACAAGCGCCCGGCAACGGGTTTGCGTTCGGAATCCCGATACTCCCTGCGCGGGATGCAGCCTCGCGGGTAGCGAATGGTAAACTCGATAATGCGCCGCGATCAGGAACAGTGGCGCGGTGGCGGAGGCGCCCCAGTGTGTGCGCGATCGGAGAATACCACCGGTCGCCGGGGTCCACGTCAGGGCGCAAGACGCGCTGGATCAGACGGTCCGCTCTCGGTCCGCCGAGGATCAGGGCGCTCATCGCCGGGGCTTCATCAGGCTAACCGCTATTGAACATAAATCTGCTCCTTGGACCTAAGCTGCGCCTGTGCGGTCAGCCGTTGCGGAAGCAATTGAGCGCCACGACGCGACGCACGGGGCGGGCCGAGGAGATCATGGTTACACGTGCGTTCCCTTCCACGCAGGAACGCGGAAGAACGATCAGGAAGCGCGATACAGGCACGCCAATCTCGCCGGAGCCCAGTGAGGCTGGCGATCAGACCAACCAGACCACCAAGAGCAACGGGAAGCTTGTTTGCAGCTGTATCGAAGACAATCTGATCTTCGCAGTCCGCTCTGCGTGCGGCGTCCGCCGCGGCAATCAACCTGATCAACCCACGGAGACGGGTCCGGGAACAGCGCTCGCGATCGCCCTGGGAGAAGGCTAATCGCAAGCGTACTCCAATAGTTGCGTTAATGCGTGTACACTCGGCGAATTCGTCTCCTGACCCAAGACTTGGCGCAAAACGTCAACTCTTTGGCCGGAATTCGCAAGACCGGCTGAAAAGGCGGAGCCACTTGAGCAGTTGCCGTCCTCGCGCGGACCAATCCCGTTGCCCGGCCCGAAGGCCATGCTTCAGTCGAAGCCGGAGTGGGTGCCTTGTGAGGCGACCGCAATGGGTTGCTTGCCGCGCCGGCGTCTTTAAGCCGGACCGATATCGGCGAATGCATATCGGGGTTCCGCCTCCCGATGGCGTGAATTTTACTCCACCGAAGCGGCGCTGGGGATGCCCGTACGGGGCTCGGTCGAATGTTCATAACGGATGGGGTCACTGTGGAGGAGAGCATGAA
>JAFMSA010000473.1 GCA_017353855.1 Alphaproteobacteria bacterium | reverse complement strand
GCAGCGAGGTCGACGTGCGGCGGCTGCGGCTGCCAGCCCTCGCGTGCGACAGCGTCGCTGTCGAAGATCGCCCAGATCGGCCCGCCGCCGTTGTGACCATCCCCGATCCCGGCCAGCGCCGCGTTCAGCCAGTTGTTCGGCGCGTATTTGCTGCGCTGCACGTTCCGCCAATCGAATTGCACGTAGTTTTCGATCGAGTTGTAGTTGTTGGCGATGTATTGGCCGCCGGTCTCGTCGTAGAAGCGGTGGCCGAGCATATTGACGCAGATCACATCCTGCCAATCCCGCACGTAGAGACCGCTGGCCCGCGCCTTGTCGAACACCGGGCTCTCCGGCATCCATTGCAGGTGGCGGTAATTGTATTGGCAGCCGATGAAATTGGGCTTGGTGACGTTGGAGCCGAATTCGCCGATCTGGTTGTAGCATCCCCATAGCGCGGCGCCGATCGCCATCGCGGCCAGTTCGCCGCTGGCGTCCTGGTCTGACCACGGCATGCCGGCAAGGCCGCAATACTCCTCGGTCAATCGCGGATCGAACATGCGGCGGAAGGTGACGTTGCCGGTCGAGCCGCCGGTGCCGATGATGACGGCTTTGCGGGCGCGAATGTCGATCGGACCACCGCTCTTTCGGTCGACCGCTATACCGAGTACCGGGCCCGCATTCGGCGCCTGGCGATAGATCCGGGTCATGCGGTGCTCGAGCAGCATCTCAACGCCGCACCTGCGGGCCGCGATCTCGAGGGAGCGCATCATGCCGTTGCCGGAAGAACGCGTCTTCTGCACCGCCGGATCGGCCGGGCGGCCAGTCGCCGGCATCGGCCAGTAGCCGACGATGCTGTGCATCTCGCGCGGCACCGAGTTGCCCACCGAATTGCCACCGATCGCATCGGGCGCCTTGTCGACGAATTCGACACCATGCGCGAGCAGCCATTCGAAGGTGGCGGCGCTGTTGTCGGCAAAGGCGCGGATGATCTCGCGGTCGTTGTAGCGGTAATCGGGAAAGCCGTTCGGCCCGACCACCGACCAGTCGGTCAGATCGCGGAACAGCAGGTGCGGCGAATCTGCGATCCCGTATTTCTTCTGGACGCTAGTGCCGCCGCCGAGCGGGACATTGCCGCCGCTGATGATGGCATGGCCGCCGATATCTTTTTCGGCTTCGACGAGGATCACGGAACAGCCTGCCTCGCATGCAACGATCGCGGCGGGAAGCCCGGTCGCCCCCGCGCCAATCACGACTACATCGGCCTCGCGATCCCAGTCGACCGGGTTCTGCCATGCCGCCCCGCCCGGGACGGCTCTGTCCAATGTGCTCATCGTCCTGCTCCCTTCCCAGGGTGATAGATATGCCCCCGCCGCACCGTTGCTATCGACCGAGAAGATCACCGTGGCGCCGAGCCCAGCTTGGCGACCTATCTCCGACTCCGGCGCCAACCAGGGCTGTGATAGCCGTTTGCCGCCGAGACCGAACATATCGTCATCGACATCGAGCTCACCAGTTTCTGCTGCGTCTGGCTCGCCGGCGAGATACGGCGGACATCGCCGCGGCTGACCGCGGCCCGCCACGAGGAGGCGCCGATGCCGCGCCGCTACCTGCCCCAGGGGACGGCGTAATCTGCCCAGGCTCCGGGATCGATCTCCCGGCGGCAGTTATCGATCCGCTGCGGTTGCGATGATGCATCAGGCGCGCTACACCGCCGGGCGTCGGCGGAGTTGCGCTGTGGGATCGATCTGCGGTACGGCGTCGCGGACACGACCTCGTCTATCCCGACCGAGGCCGCTCAGAAGTCGAGAACAGCTGCCTGAGATTCGTGTGCGCAGGCGGAGGAGGCTTGCCGGCGGGCGGTTACCAGATCCCGCATCAATCGGTCTCGCTGATCCTCCTGGAACTCGGCAGCAACATATCGCTCGATGCGCTGCGCATCCTCGCCCGCGACAATACAGGCTTGACCGCAGTCGGAGAGGACGGCGTGCGTTTCTACGCAGCGCTGCCGGCTGCTCCCGGACGCATCAGAGTGGGCCCGCCGCCAAGCCCGCGCCGGGGCGATCCGGAACGCCGCTTGGCAGTGGCGCGACGGTTCTATGCCCGGCGCTCGGCGAGATGCTGCCGGCGCGGGATTTCGACATTTTGCGCTGTATCGAGGCGGCGCCCATGAAACAGACCTACAAACTGGTTACCGGACGGATCGGCATCAGCCGGTCGAGGCGCCGCGAGGCCAGGAGCAGTGCCGACGCCGCGTTCATCCACCCAATTACCCGATCACTACTTGCTGCAATGCACTGCCCGCAAGTGTGTGAAGTCCCCGATTGTCGGCACTCGCTCGCTCAAATGCGTGACTCACAAGTGTTTTTGCACAATTGTGCGGTGGACTCGCGCTGCGCCCGCTCCCGCTCGCTCGCACAAATGCACCAAGGTGGCTCATAAGGTGTTTTGCTGCCAATGGGCAAGGATTGCCGTGCAAACTGCGCGGGACGCTCCAATATACTGCAACCCGAACCGCAGGGCCGACGACGAACCCGATCCCCGCCTTGTGCGGGGAGGCCGATCGCCACGCAGTAAACGCGCCCGGCTTGTCGTTCGCGGCATCGTGATCGACCATGTCTTTGGCTGAACAACCGCCTCGTGCTCGCCAAAGCGGTGCCTATCACGAAAGTCATTTTCCTGATCGATTCTCTTTATCCCGTATCGTAAGGAAGGAGCTGCCGGTTCTGGAACAGTCGGTAACACGGCGTCGGCCAAGGCGACCCGCTACCGCGAAATCGGCGTCACGCTCATCAGGCCGAGTGCCGCTCGGCCTAGCAATCCATACGGGTTGCCGAGCGTCTCCGACAATTCGAAATGGTTGTAGTAGTCGCCGACAAGCAGTTCCACCTTCTTGCCGGCGATTTCGACTGCGGCGGCGAATTCGCGGCCCTGGCGCTGGAACTCGGGGGTCTCACAGGTGCCGTAGGCGACGATCAGCGGCGCTCGCAATCGGTCCAGATGCCGTATCGGGCTTAGCCTTGCTACTGTCGCGTCGTCGAACGCGACATAGCGGTTGCGCGCCGACAGCCGTACCGGCGCCAGGTCGTACATGCCGCTGATGCATATGCCGCCCTTGATGAGGTCGGCCGGCAGGCGGAACTCGGCCGGCCAATCGGTGGTCAGTGCGACAGCGGCGAGGTGCCCGCCCGAAGATTGTCCGCCGACATAAAGCCGGTTTGGATCAGCGCCGACGCGCTCGGCATTCTGATAGACCCACGCGATGGCGCGCCGGACCTGATCGGCCAGAACCATTAGGCTGCCACCGGCATCCTGAACCCACGCGAAATCCGGCACCACATAGTGCGCCCCGGCAGCGAGGAACATCTCAGCCGGAGCCGCGAAATCCTTCGAACGCCCGCTGCGCCAAGCGCCGCCATGGACGAAGATGAAGACCGGTGCGGCGCCACGTACGGTGCGGTAAATGTCGAGCCGTTCGATCTCGGCTGAGCCGTAGGGGACGCGATCAGGCTCGCCGATCCGAAGGCACACCAGCTCGCTGTCGCGGTTTCGACGCTTGATCAGCTGTTCCCGATTTATCGCATAGGCGGCCTGGTCATAGGCCGCGTCGAGCGCCGCCTGATCGTAGTCGAGGAATACCGGCGGGCCTTTTTCAGGCATCGAAACCTCGTTTTCTAGCACGCTCACGACAGTCTAAGCGCCGACAGGTAGCTCCCGCCTGTCAGCCCGATGCGTCCTCTCCTTTCTAGACCAAGGCCTCTGGCCCGGCCAGTCCCTCTCCGGGCACTCCGCCCGCCCCCGTGCTATGGAACGTCGATCAAATGTTTCCATTTCGTTGGACGGCGCGCCCGCCGCGCCTTCCTCAATAGGCACCCGCCGGCTCCGCGGGGAGGTGGCGGGGGCTCGCTTGCGTGAAGCCGACGCCGGCAAACTCGACCCGCTACGCACCGCAAGCAGCCGCTCGCTTATCGTCCGGATGCGCGCACGAGCCGGCTCGCGCGAACTCCGGGTAGCGAAAGGGATTCCATCCCTCCACGGCGTCCGGCCGGCTCGAACAGCTGCCGCGAGGCGCGGTCGTATTGGCTCAGAAGGAGCTTTGTACGGTTCAGGCGCTAGCGGTGCGGCTGCCGTCGAGGGAACGAACGCCACGGTCGACCTGATCGAGATGCGGGCTGCAAGCCTCCGGGTTCGGTCGCGATTATGCCGAGCTGATCGCTACGGCCCGCGATTTTTCGC
>JAFMSA010000472.1 GCA_017353855.1 Alphaproteobacteria bacterium | reverse complement strand
CGGATCGGAGTGGAAAATCGTCAAATACCGACTCGGCATCAAGAAATACCCGGCCTGTTACTGCACGCACCGTGCGCTCGACGCGATGCTGGAGCTGCTTGGCCGCCACCCGCTCAAACCCAAGGAAATCGAGCGGATCTTCGTCTCGTTGAGCGACACGCATTCCTTGATTCTGCGCAATCACCGGCCGCAGACGGGTCTCGAGGCCAAGTTCAGCATCGAGTTCGCGATCGCCGCGGCAGTGATCGCGCGGCGCGCCGGCCTGGCCGAATACAGCGACGCTTTTGTGCAGCGCTCCGATGTGCAGGAGCTGATGCGCCGCGTCTTTGTCGAAACCAACCAGAACTACGATCCCGATGTTTCCGGCGCCTCGGTTTGGGATCTGGTGCGAGTTGAGCTGACTGCCGGCGGCATCATCGAGAGCGAGAAGGTGAGCCGGGCCAAAGGCCATGCCGACCGGCCTTTGAGCGAAAGCGAGCTGTTCGAGAAATTCCGCGGCTGTCTCGATGCCGGGAGGGCAAAGATTGCTCCCGACGTGTTGTTCGAGCGGCTGAAACATCTCGAGAGCCTGTCCGCGCGCGAACTGACCGCGATTTAGTCGTAGCGCGCGTGCCGGCGGCTGGGCTTGATCGGCTCGATCTCGCCGACCCTCTTAGACCGCAGTGCAGCAGCACCTTTGCCGAAGCGGCATTGCTCGGGTCGAGTACAGGCACTGATAGCAGCAAGCCCAAGGGCCGCGAAATCCGTAGTCGACGCGCTTCGCGCGTATCTATTGCAATGAGGCCGCGCCCAGCCAATAGCGCGGGGCGCCCGTCTGTGCGCTGTCCATGCAGAGGATGCGGTTCGTCCCGGCATTGGCGACGGCGATAATATCGGAGCTGGTCGGGCAGAAGGGGCCGGCGTTGCGAGCTTGGGCCGTAGTCGATTTTGTCAGCGAACGCGGCGTCGTGCGGCTCGACCCGCTTGGCGGCGCATGCGACCCGGCGGAAGAATCCACTGGCGGCCGCTGCGGCGAGCGGTCGTCGAGACTAGAGAGAGTCACTCGATGGAGAAGCTTACTGGAAAAACAGCGCTCGTGACCGGCTCGACCGATGGTGTTGGCCGTGTTGTGGCGAGGAGGCTCGGTGAGGCCGGCGCGCGCGTCCTGGTGCACGGCCGTGATGCGGAGAGAGGTGGCGGGGTCGTCGGCGAAATCGAGAAAGCGGGCGGTGCGGCGACGTTCTTGAAAGCCGACCTGGCAAGTCTGGCCGAGGTGCGCCGGCTTGCCGCTGCCGTAAAGGACACGAGCGGCCGGCTCGACGTGCTGATCAGCAACGCCGGGATCGGCACGGCCGGCGACGTCCGCCAGGAGAGTGCGGACGGCATCGAGTTGCGGTTCGCGGTCAATTACCTCGCCGGCTTTCTGCTCACCTCGCTGTTGCTGCCGCTGCTGCGGGCGAGCACTCCAGCGCGCATCATCAATGTATCGTCCGCCGGGCAATACCCGATCGACTTCGCCGACGTCATGCTTGCCAGCGGTTACAGTGGCATGCGCGCCTATTGCCAGAGCAAGCTGGCGCAGGTCATGTTCACGATCGATCTCGCCGCCGAACTTGCGGGTAGCGGCGTCACCGCGAATTGCCTGCACCCGGCGACCTACATGAACACGGCGATGGTGCGACGAGCCGGCGTCGCCCCCGTGAATACAGTCGAAGAAGGTGCCGACGCGATCCTCAACCTTGCCGTCTCGCCCGCCCTCGGAAACCGCACCGGGCTCTATTTCAACGGGCTACGCGAGGCCCTCGGCCATTCCCAGGCCTACGACGCCCAAGCACGCCGCCAGTTGCGCGCGCTCAGTTTCGCTCTGACCGGGTTATCGGACCACGGACCGGCTGCCGCAGGGTGACTAGTGTCCGACGCATGCCGAGCTGGTGGCGCTTCTGCGGTAACTTAACTTGGCACTAAGCAGCGAGCCGCAGAAAACACGTGCGGCCTTGAAGGACTCCCGAGCCCAGGCAACGGGTCGCCGCCCACCACCCGCAACGCATCGACTGGCTCGATCGGCGCATCGGATTTACGATCGCGCCCTCCACAATGAGACCCCACAGCTCCCTTTCGGCTGCCGCTCTCCGGCCCTGGATAGTGTCAATCTCGTTACAAAGTCGCTCGAGAGCTGTGCGCGACGCGCCCGCAAAGGCCAGGGTTGGCCCGCCAGGCGGACCCCGCCCGAGCCGCGAGGCTAGTGCGAGAAATCCGGCGGATGTCGGATGAGACACCGCATTCATGAGGACACCGCATTCATGAGGCTGTGTCCCGACCTGCCGCCAAGGCCGGAAACCACCCCCGAACCTGGCTCCGGATGCGACTGGCTCGCGAGCCCGGTCGTAAAGACCGCCGAGCCTGTGCTATCGGTGCGGTTTGCCGCCGCCGGAGTTTCGAGAATTGAACGACTACGGACAGATCGACCCTGCCGCCGCAGCGACCGCGCGTGTCCGCGATCCGATCACCCTTGAAATCGTGCGCGGCGCCCTGCGGGCGACCCAAAGTGAGATGGAAGCGCTGATCGAGCGCACCGCGATGTCGCCTTTCATCCGCGAAAAGAAGGATTTCTATGCGGCATTGTTCGACGGCGAGGGCCGGCTGATCGTCGGCTCCAACCTGCCGATTTTCGGTGATGCGATCGGCCCGATCATCGAGCACTACCCGCGCGCGACAATGCGCGAGGGCGACATCTATTGGTACAATGACTGCTACGCGTCGCACGGCGCTGTGTCGCATTCGCCGGACCAGGTCTTCGCCTGTCCGGTATTCTGCGGCGGCGAGATCGTCGCTTTTGCCCAGTCCTGGGCGCATTTCAACGACATCGGCGGCATGCGCGCCGGCTCGCTGTCGCCCGAGTGCGAAGAGATCTTTCAGGAAGGCATCATCGTCCCACCGGTGCTGATCGCTCGCGACGGGCATTTCAATGACGAGCTGTTCCGCGTCTTCGTCCGCAATTCGCGCTTTCCGGCGATGGTGCAAGGCGACACGCGCGCCTCAATCGCGGCGATCCGGCTTGGCGAGCGGCGCCTCGTGGAGTTGTTCGCGCGCTTCGGCATTGCTCCGATGCGCCAGGCCTTCGATCAGCTCGTGGCCCGCACCAGGGCAGTGGTACGCCAGCGGTTCCGGGCGTTGATCCCGCCCGGCGAGTATCGCTGCGCGGACGCCATCGACTCCGACGGACAGGGGCACGGGCCGGTGACCCTGCGCTACCGCCTGTCCGTCAGCGAAGACCTAATCGAACTCGACACTGGTGACAGCGACGATCAGGTGCCGGGACCGGTCAATTTCCTGATGAGCCCATCGGTGCCGGCTGCGGTCTTCGCCTCGTATCTGCTCGGCGAAACCGCCGAGCACCTGATCAATGCCGGCGCCGAACAGCTGCTCGACAGGGTGCATCTGCGCGACGGCTCGGTGCTGCATCCGCGCTTCCCAAGGCCGCTCGGCCTGCGCGGCATCACGCTGATGCGCCACATGGCAGTGTGCCTGGGCCTGATCGCGACAGCGACGCAAGGCGAGGCGATGGCGGCGCACAGCGCCTATGTCATCTGGTATCTGCGTACGAAGGGCGACGACGGCGAGCCGTCCCTGATGTCGGACGGGATCGGTGTCGGTTATGGCGCGCGGCCATTCGCCGACGGCAACGACGCCGTCTATCTCGTCGCGCAGGAAAATTATCCCGCCGAATTCGTCGAGAGCATCTATCCGGTCCGGTTGCGGCGCTATGCAATCAACCCGGATAGCGGCGGCCCCGGCCGTTGGCGCGGCGGCTGCGGGATCATCCGCGAATTCGAGCTGCTGGCGCCGGAGGCCGTCATCTCGGTGCGCATCGACGGCATCGAGCATCCCCCATGGGGCGTCAAGGGGGGCAAAGCAGGCGGTGCCGGGCGCTGCGTCATCAATCCCGGCCGGGCCGGTGAACGGGTCGTAGCGCCGATCAGCGATGGGACGATGATCCGCCGCGGCGATGTGGTGCGCATCGAAACCGGCGGTGGCGGTGGGTATGGCCATCCGTTCGATCGTGAGCCCGAACGCGTGCTTGCCGATGTTCGTGCCGGCTTCGTCGGCGCGGCGAGGGCCGAGCGAGATTACGGCGTCATTCTCGGCTCCGACTTTGATGTCGATATCGCGGCAACCGCACGCTGCCGCAAGCGCCGCCCGCCGGTCGGATTGTTCCACCGCGGCCGCTACCGTGACGCCCTGGATTGAGAGCCTCGCAGTCAGGCAGCGTCCACGC
>JAFMSA010000471.1 GCA_017353855.1 Alphaproteobacteria bacterium | reverse complement strand
TCCAGTCGCGGCTAATGCCGGTGATCGAGGGCGCCGCCGCCGTCCTCAACAACGCCCGGCGGCTCGTCGATGCTGCTCAACTGCTCGGCGTGCCGCTGGCTCTTCACCGAGCAGAATGCCAAGGGCCTCGGACCGACCGTTCGGGAACTGCATGCAGATGCGGCCGATACGGCGCAGAAAATGGGGTTCGACGCCTGCCGACGCAGAGGCTTTCTCGATCGACTTCCGGCCCGCGGCGACATCGTTGTTTGCGGCGGCGAGACTCATGTGTGCGTGTTGCAGACGGTGTTCGGACTGCTGGGGCGGCAGGTGTTCCTCGCGCGCGACGCCGTCGGCTCGCGGCGGCTCGAGAGCAAGGAAACCGCAATCGCGCGCATGGGAAAGAACGGCGCAGAGGTGGTCACCACCGGGATGGTCCTGCTCGAGTGGCTCGGCACGGCCGAAGATCCGCGATTGCGCGAGGTACTCGGGCTCGTCAAATAGCTCGCCGTGCGCAGACGGGGTCTGGCCTGCCGAAATGACGCGCCGGTGTCTGGCCGGACCAGTCGTTTGCCACGCCAGAAATGAGAGGAGCGGCAAAGGGCGCTGTATACGCCCGAAGAGTATTTGATGATTCGCGGTGCTATTGGCCGGGCCGCCGGGCGAGCCTCGGCGTCCCTGGGGCCGAAACCGACGCCTCGGCGTGCTACAGCGGCAGCGAACGGCTGCGCCGCCGCGGCCGGGCGGCTCTCCCTGGCTGCCACCAGACCTTCCAGAGGCGGAATGAGCCTGCTATCGGCGAGCGCTATCCTGGCACGATCAAGTCCGGAGATGGGGAGACCATCGGCGTCGTTCTGGTACGGAAACCAAGCCCGCCCAGTTGATGGCCGCTCCACGCGGGGCCCGTTTTCGGGCTTCCCGATTCACTTACGCTCCAGCCTGCCAGGTTGCTCGCCCCCCTTTGACGGATTGGACCAGGTCCCCCCGGCCCCAGAGGGCTCTTACTCCCAGGCCTTCGGCAGTTTGGTCACCTTCACTGCCGCTGGATATCACTACAACAATGGACTGGGCTCCTAGTGTTGGCGGGACTTGCACCCGCTGCAATGGCACCTAGCCTCGCTGCACCAGGTCGGGACGAGCCCAATTAAGGCATAAAATCCTTTCCGGATCGCGGCGACCGCATCAAGGAGCACGGGCGATGACGACGCTCAGCGATCAGGAAGAGTACTGGCGCATGCTCACTACGTCCGCCGCCCGAAACGGCAGTTTCGGGGCTGAGCATAAACCGGGCCCTCTAACCCTTTGAAGACGTGCGCTGACTAGACAATTTGGAGCCAGCGGTCCCCATTCAGCCAGTTTTGCGGATCGATCACACAGATTCTTCTTGGGGTCTCGCCATATCCAAGCCTTGTTCTCGGCAAAGCGCAGGTCCCCGGCGCAGCAGGTCGGCTGCGCCACCCGTATGGCCTACCTAGGTCTGGTTTCTCCGTTTGCGGTATTCCTCCTGCATGGTATCGAATGGCAGAATGCCATCATAGTTGGGGAAATCTGGGTGGCCCCCCGGTCCTGGGTGTCTTTTCACCGCCTCACCAAGGCGGGTTGTAACGGGCGGTTTTCCCGGCCCGCAAAGGCAAGTTAGGAACTTGGCGGATTTTAGGGGTCTATATGTTGATTTCGCAGGTTCCGGAGTATGGTGGCGGTGCTGAGCGGGCACCAGCCAGGTGGCCCATGAGCGAAGCTCGGAGGATAGGCGCATGCTGTTCGGTGCCAGCTCCTACGGCAATTTTCTCGCCGACGCGTTCTCGATCTTTTTCTTGGTGGTGTGGTTCTGGCTGCTGATCATGGTCATCGGCGACCTGTGGTGGCGCGAGGACATTTCCAGCGCGATGAAGGTGGTATGGGCGGTGGCACTGATCGTGGTGCCGTACATCGGCATCTTTGTCTACATGATCTCGCAGGGTGCCGGAATGGCAAGACGACGTAATGGAAGACTGCGCCGAGTGCGCGAGCAGTTCCCGCAGGCACCCGGTTTCAGCGCCGCCGACGAGATTGCCAAGCTCGAACGGCTGAAAGCCGACGGCCTGCTGTCGGATGCCGAATATGGGCGGCTGCGCGAGCGCGTCGTGCAATAGACCACATTCGCTTGGTGCCGCCGTCACCCTGCCTCGGCCGACCACCACCACGGCGCTGAGATCCCGTCGAGATCCCGGCGCAGCGTTTCGAGCGCAAAGGGATCGCGGCGCGTCAGCCGGTGGCGCGCGGCTCGCACCCGATCCCAGGGCATCGCACCATCGCCGGCGAGTGCGAGGACGAGATGCCTCGATCCGTCGAGCCTTTCGCAGACCCGCGCAAGGATGCGCCGCACGTTCTGGTCGCCGATAACCGGCGGCATGGCGGGAGCCCTGCGTCATAGCACCCCCGATTGGGGTTCTTTACCGCAGCGCGAGCCAGGCAACGCCCCGCGCCGCCTCGGCTAAGGCTTCGCCTTTCGAGGCATAGCGCAGGCCGGAGAAATAGCTGACCGGCGTCCACTCTCCAGCGTCCTCTGGGTCGAGGCGGAACTCCTCAAATCCGAAGCTCCCGTCCGGGCGCCTGAACACGTCCACGCAGCGGTTATGCTGGGGGTTCTCGATGCTCTCCATCACAACCCATGACGGGTCTAGTCGCTTCGACATGCAGGTTCAGTCCTCCATCCCATGCGCTTGCGGGCCGGAGGAAGGCCGCCAGGGCACATCGGCCGGAGTGTATCACAATCGCACACGATGATGATGACCGTCCGCGCCTGGTGAAGGGGGTAATTCTAAGGCAGACGCCCAGCCGGCACTAACGAGTACCGGCGGCGGTCGAGGTGGCCCGCGGCGCGCGTCGTCTCCCGCCAGCGGGCGTGCTGCTTGCGCGGCCTACCGCGCGGGTCCCCCGTCCGCCCGCTTCCTGGGCACGGCGCCTCATGCGGTCTCTGAGGGACGGGGATTCGACGTCCAGGCGACCCGCGCTCATGGCGAGTGCTCTGCGCTGACGCAGCGAGCTTCGGCTTGGTCTTCGATCCGCGCGGGCTCCCTGGACCGCGCGGCGGTTCCTCGCCCCGTGCGATCGCGGCAGCGGCACGCGCAGTTCTCGCGCGGTCTCGGGCGGCGGAGCTGGATTCGAGCCGCTCTAGCCGGGTGGCGTGGTCGTCGAGCGCAAACAGCACTTGAGTCAACAACGCGATACCGGACCACACTTCGACAGTGTTTGTATTCGGCATTAACAGCAGCCCCCGGACGCCGGGGCGGCCGCAAACGCCACTGCCCACTGATACTCAAACTCTCAATGGCACGCCGTCACTGAGCGGTCCGTCGACAGGATCGGTTACGCCCGGATGTTCCCGCGACAGCTCAGGACTGGGAGATCGGATATTTCGCGAAGATTTCCTCGACCCTCTTGAACGCCTTCTCGGCGGCCGCCTGCGGCGTCTTCCTGCCCTGCATGATGTCGATCCAGGCCGCGCTCCAGGCATGCTCGTTGCGAACCTGGGCATAGGCCGGGTTGAAGGCCCAAAATTCTGGCATGGTCGGGCCGAGCAGACCCTGCTGGACGTAAGACGCCCGGTGCGGGTCCGCGAACCACCACGCGTCGCTCTTGACGATCGACGGCATCGCCGGAATGCTGCGGCCGAGCCCGGTCTTCAGCCGCTCGTTCGCGACTTGCGGCTGGATCGAATATTTGAGAAAGTCCTTGGCGACAGCGACATTCTTGGCCCCCTTGGGGATCAGGCGGCTCGGATTGACCACCTGGCTCGGCACCGGCTTGCCGTCGTTGGTGAGCGGCAGACCCATCGTTAGGATATCTTCGTACTCCCTCTTTTTTCCTTGCGACAGCACCGCGACCTCGGTCGAGATCGTGCCGTCGAGGTCCATGACGATGGTCTTGGCATGGAAGGCGTTGTTGTCGTCGGCGTCGTTCCAGTTGATGGCGCTCGGCGGCACAAAACCCTCCTTGTACGCGGCAGAACAATAGCTTAATGCCTCGATCGCCGCCTCGCGCACTTTCGGGTCGTCGAGATGCAGCTTGCCGTCTTTTGTGACGATGTCCTGGCCGCCATAGGCGATCAGAAAATAATTGAACAGGTTATTGGGATCGTTGCCGTTGGTGGTCACCTGGAAACCGAGGCCGTAGACATTGCGCACCCCCTGGGCCCGTAGTTTCTTTTGCACGTCCTTGAAAAAATCGTAATAGGCATTCCACGTCTTCGGGATGTCCTCGACCTTGTAGCCGGCCTTCTCGACTAGCGGCCGCCAGACGTGGTTCG
>JAFMSA010000064.1 GCA_017353855.1 Alphaproteobacteria bacterium | reverse complement strand
ATCTGACCAATGCGCACCAAGCCGTCGATCGCCGACTCGCTCGGAAAGATGCGACGCAGCTGCTCGAGTGCCGGCGGGATCGTCTCGCGCGGCCAGGAGACGCCGACAAGAAAGAATTGCGGCAAGGTCGTCGCAACAAAGACCAGAACCGCCGTCTCGCGGTGCCTGAAAAGGCTGCCCGCGGCTTGACCCATAAAACTAGTGGCGAGCACGAACGGCACCGCGAACAGCGCCAGATCCGCAACCCGGCCTAACGTTGAGAAGCCGTACACGCGGGGCAGGACAACGAAGAACAGGGCGAGTGGCGGAATGTAGATCGTCAAGTGCGCGAGGCTGCGCCCGAAAAGCGCGATTGGGGCCGGCGTGGTTCGGCGAATTCCCGGGTGCCTTTCAAAGCCGAGTGCGCTCAGGGTCGCCGCGCCCATCAGCAGTGTCTGCTGAATAATCAGCACAAAAGCGGCCGGCACGACATAGCTGGCATAGCCGCCGGTCGGGTTGTAGAGCGGCTCCGTCAGCAGCTCGGCCGGGCTCAGGGCAGTCAAGGCGAATCGGGCCTGCGCGCCATCCATCCGCAAGCCGTGCGAAACATCGGCGACGTTTGTGTCGCTGGCCACCTCGGCGATCCCCTGCAATGTGCGGTTGAACACGAGAAAATACGCCGAGTCGACGTAGGCTGGCACACGGGCCTTATTGCCCTTCAAGACTTCGCGCTCGGTGTCGGGCGGGATCTCGAGGATGCCGAAAACACGACGGTCAAACAGTGCCTGCTGCGCCACGTCGAGAGCTGGCGCGCGGACTGCAACCGAAATTGCTTCATCGGCATCGAGGGCCTGGATCAGACGGCGGCTCAGCACCGTGCGATCATCATCCACCACGGCTATCGGAATCTTGCGGACGAGCTGGCCGAGATAGGGCTGTGGGTAGAACACGCCGTAAAAGACCGGAGCCACGATCAACAGGCTGAAGAGGCCGCGGTCGGCGAGCACGCGGCGCCACTCGCCGGTAAAAGCGCCGGCGATGCCCCGGCCGTCCCGCGGCAAGGGGGCTTCTTCTTCCCGCTGAACTTCAGCCGGCAGCCGGCTTGAGCGCCACCCGGCGAGCAGAGACAGGCCGAGCGCCATCCCGGCCAGCATTGCGAAGGCCGGCGCCGAGGCGTGTACCGATGATCCGCGAGCAGCCTGGTCGAACAGGATCTGCTGGTACCAGCGTATCGGCAGCAATGCGCCCCAGAACTGCGCGAAACCGTTCATGGCCAGAACCGGCATGCCGACGCCGGCATAGCCGAAGGCCGGCGATGCGATGATTGCGACGAGGCTCAAACCCAATGCAAGATTGCGGACCAGCAGCACGATGAGGGCCGCGAGCGACTGATAAGCGAGGATGAACAACATCGCCGCAACGACGATCATCAGCACATTGCCGCGGTAAGGCAGCTCGAACCCGGCATGCAGAATCAATGCCTCGATCCCGAGCAGCGCAAAGAACAGCCCGAACAATGGCAGCAGCTTGCCGACCAGTGCGATAATCGGACGGTTGCCGGCGCAGCGCAACCAGGCGCGCCGGCTGCGGCGTGAGAACTCCGTGCCGATCGCATAGGCGGCCGCTATCCCTATGATGACGTGCAACGTCGTCGGCATCACCGCGCGCAGCAGAAAGCCGGCGTAGTTCAGGGCCGGGTTGGTCAGAACATATTGCTCGACGACCAGCGGGCCGCTGCCGACCGACGGCCCGCGAACATCATGCAGCGGCGACAGTTTTGACAGGCCGTCTGAGATGGCGTCACTCAAACTGCGTGACGCAATGTTGCCAGGCGTGAAGTATTGGGCATTGTAGAACGCCATGATCTGCGGCCGGCGGGCAGCCAGCAAGTCCTGCTCGAAACGCGGCGGTACATAGACCGCGGCAATCGCCCGCCCTGAGCGTATCGCCCCGGTGGCGCTCTTCAGATCGTTGGAGCGCTCGACGACGTTCAAACCCGGCGCCGCCGCGATCGACTGGATGAGTTGGGCGGAGACTTCGGAGCGATCCGCATCCACGACGACAACGTTGAGCCCGCGCACGACCGCGCTGCTGAAGGTCCACGTCAAGACCGCAAACGCGATCAGCGGAACCACAATCGTCAATAGATAGCCGGCTCGGTCGCGCCGAAAGAACCGGATCTCGCGTAGCGCGACCAGCCCCAGCCCTGGGCGCGGCGGCGGCTTCATTGCGGCCGCTTCGTCCAATCGGTGTAGACGCTCATACCCGGCCGCAGCCCATCGATTTTGTCGACCGGGTAGGCTCGAATCGCAAACGTGCGCAGATCGAAATCGCCGGTCGCCCGCGTTGCCCGCCAGCCGGCATATTCGCCCTTTGCTGCGATCACCCGAACTTGTGCCGTGATCTCGCGGTTGCCGAGCGCCGGGACCCTCACAGTGAACCGGTCCCCTACCTTCAGCCCGGCGATCAGATCCTCGCGGAGCGAGAAGCCGAGCCAGGTATCGCCGCGGTCTATGAGCGACATCAACGGCAAGCCGGGAGTGACGACTTCCCCTTCTTCGACCGGGATCTGATAAACCTGGGAAGCGATCGGGGCGGTAATGGTCAGCTCGTTCACGTGCGCCTTAATCGTGTCGATTTTCGCCGCCGCCTTGGCGACATTGGCCTCAGCGATCTTATGCTCCTCGGCAGTGAAGCCCCGCACTGCCTCGTCGTGGGCGAGCTTTGCCTGATCGAGACGCCGCTGCGCCAAGGTCAGCGCATCCGCATATTCGTCGAGCTTGGATTGTGGCGCGAATTGGCGGGAGGCCAACTGCTTTGTCCGATTATAGGTCTGCTGCGCAAAAGTCAGATCCGCGGCGGCGCGGTCGATTTCGGCCTTGCGTAGGGCGATGATCTCGGGCCGCGTCCCGACTTTGATGCGCTGCAGTTCCGCATCCGCCACCACCTTCTCGGCTTCGGCCTGGCGCAATTCTGCGACGAGCTCTGGATTGTCGATGACCAGGAGGGTTGCGCCCGCGGCGACATTCTGGCTGCGGCTCACCGCAATCCGCGCCAGCCGGCCGGAGACGCGCGCGGCGATGTCGGTCCGGGCGCTTTCGACTTCGCCCTGCAGCAGCAGCGGTTCGGGGCGGACGAGGTACCAAATTGCCAAGCCGATGATGGCCAAAAAAATCACCGCGGTGATTACAGCGCGCGGGTTAAGCCGGGGACCCCGCCTCGCGGTCGGGACATCCGGCTCGGTCATCGCTCGGCCACGCGTGGTGGGTGGCGCGCTCGCTGGGGGGCTTCGGTCATCGCCATGCAGCCGCTATGGTTGAGCGCCGAAATTTAGGCAGAATGTTGGATCATATACGAAATCAGGGCAGGGCGCACTCGCCCTGTCGAGAAGCCCCATGACCGCAAATGGCCATCAACGCCTCCTCTCGGTTGTCGTAGGTAACGCACGAAAATCGATCTATCCGGGTCTGGCAGGATCGGGTCAGAGATTCGAGCTTGACTGCCCTGTTGGTCCTGGAGATCTGCGCGATCTTTCTCGCAGCACCGCTGGCAGCAAAGGGGCTGCCGATAGCGCGGGCGGTCGCTGACGGACTGGTTCTAGCGGTCCTGGTGATCGTGGTTATGCTATCGCATCGGTGGGGTGCCATTGTCTTGATCCTGCTGGGACTTTCGGCGGTCGCTGCGAGCTTACTGCCGAGCACCGGGTGGCCGCCGGTCTTAGCCGTCGCGCTCCGCCGCGGCGGTGACATTCTCGCCTTCTTCGCCCTGGCTTGGGTATTATATTAGCGCGGTCTATGCTCCGGGACGTATTACGTTTTATCGTCTCCAGGGTGCGGTCGTACTTTATCTTACCGTCGCAACGATCTTTGCGTCCGTCTTTGGCCTGATCTGGGAGCTGCGCCGGGACGCCTTCGTCAATCTCCTCACTCCCGCGGGCGGCCCCGAGGAAGTTGCGACGATGCTGTATTTCAGCCTCACCACGCTGACCACGACGGGTTATGGGGATATCGTCGCGGTCGATCCGTTTGCCCGCAGCCTGGCCAATTTGGAGGCGGTAATCGGACAATTCTACCTCGCCATTACGGTTGCCCGCCTCGTAACATTGGAACTCGCAGAGCGACGGCGATGACCCTCAGCCAACGCGGGGCACGCACGACTGTCGCCGCCCGTCTCCCGAAGCTCGATTATCTCCCTGCTTTCCCGGTCCGAATGCCTAATCTTGATATGCACCGTTTCGCCTAACGGGCCGACGGGTACGTCCAGTAGAGGAGGGGCGCGGCGAGGGCATAGCCGCGCCCCCGAACAGCCGTCGCTGCTTGTGGTCAATGTCTTCGCGATAGTCGATCGGATCCATCGCGAACGCCGCTTTCGGGCTTCTCGACGCAGTCACGCGGCTCTGGCTGAAGGCCACACGAAGGCCTTGGTGCCGCCATAGACCCCGTTTAGCCTCTCCGGGGAAATCGCCACGATGGAAGCGATGTTGATGATAGTCCCGTCGCCCCGCGCGACGAAACCCGGCGCAACCGCGTAGGTCAGCCGGGTCAGTGCGCCAACGTTCAGCTGGATCATCGCGTCCACCTTCTCGACATCCGCCTCGAGCAGCGGCTGCGTTGCGCCGGCACCGGCATTATTCACGAGCAGCGTGATCCGCGGGTCGGTGCGCAGACGGGTCTCGACCCGGGCGCGATCCTCCTTGTCACCGAGATCGGCGGCAATGGTTTCGACCGCGCGCCCTGCGCCGGTCCTCAACCGTTGCGCCAGACGCGCGAGACGGTCCTGGTTGCGGGCGACCAAGATCAGGTCGTAGCCGCGCTTTGCAAGCCGGTCGGCATAGACCGCGCCGACGGAGGAGGCGCCGTCACCAGCGCGGTGCCTTTCGAGGAAGCAGTCATATGATGGTTTCTCCTCCGCTGGTCCGACGGCAGCGCCGCCGATCGCCAGAGGAACATGGCCCTGCTCGACATCCAGATCGTCGCCTCCTCCTTGCAACAGATCGGCGGCGGCTTGTCGGCGGCGCAGGACCAGATCGCCTGGGTGCAGACGGCTTATCTGATCGCCGAGATCATCACGATCCCGGTGTCAGGATGGTTGACGCGGGTGTTTTCGACGCGGTGGCTGTTCGCCGCCTCCGCCGCGGGCTTCACGATCACCAGCCTGTTGTGCGGCCTCGCCTGGAATATCGAGAACATGATCGTCTTTCGACGCGATGCAAGGATTGCTCGGCGCGTCCATGATCCCGACGATGTTCACGTTTCCGTTCTTTTTTCTTCCAAGGGCCGCGGCGCGCCTACTCCGCTGCCGTTGTCGGCGATTGCCTCGACCGCCCCGACACTGGGTCCGGTCATCGGCGCCTGGATCACCGACACGCTAGACTGGCATTGGCTGTTCTATGTCAAACTTCTGCCCGGCACTGCCGTCACAATTCTCGCCGCGTTGCTGGTGAAGATCGACGAGCCGGACCTCAAGTTGCTGAAGCGAGCGGATTACCGGGCCATCGTGCTGCTCGCGATCACCCTCGGCACGCTCGAATACGTACTGGAGGAAGGCGCCCGCTGGAACTGGTTCTACGACGCGACGATCCGTGACTGCGCCTGGCTCGCGGCGTTCTCCGGTATCCTGTTCGTGATCCGCAGCCTGACCTTCCCGCAGCCGGTGGTCGATCTGCGGGCACTGACCAACCGCAACTTTGCCGTGTCGGCTGCTTCCTGTCATTTGTCCCCGGTATCTACATCTTCTCGACGATCTATCTGACCCCGCTGTTCCTCGGCTATGTCCGGGGCTTCAGCGCCTGGCAGACCGGCGTCGCGATCTTCGGAACCGGCGCCGCATCGCTCGCCGGCGTGACGCCTATGTGCTACTGGCCCGCAAGATCGACACCCGGTGGCTGATGATGTTCGGATTGGCGTTGTTCTGTTTGTCGATGTGGTCGTTCAGCTACATCACGAGCGCCTGGAGCGGCGGCGAGCTGTTGCTGCCGCAGGTACTGCGCGGCTTGCCGCAGGTTTTCGCGGTCGCGCCGGTTGTGACGTTGGGTCTCGGCAGTCTGCCGCCGGAACGCCTCAGTACGCCAGCGGCCTGTTCAACATGATGCGCAATCTCGGCGGCGCGGTCGGAATCGCGGTATGCGGCGCCATCCTGACCGCCCGCACCAACTTCCATTTCGACGTTATCGCCTATTCTATCACCTGATCTCGGCGAACCAGCCGATGATGCGCCTTATCGCGGGGGCGCAACAGAGCTACGCGCAGCTGCCCGGCAGCCTCGACGATGGCCACGTCGCCGCACTGAAGCAGGTGGCACCGCCTACCGCGAGGCTTCGACGCTCGCTTTCGCCAACGCGTTCCGCGCTCATGGTCGCTTGCATCATCGGCACCGCGCTGGTGCCGCTCCTGCGCAAGGTCGTCCCCCCTAAGCCACCCTCGATCAACTTTCGCCCTACGCGGTAGGCTAACAGCGGCTTCGACAACACGAGCAGCGTGGCTGTCATGCAAACTCGTCGTCGACGAAAAAAGCGATCACACTGCATTGGAGGGCGCGCGACTCGGGCCAGCAGCAACGGCCGACCCCATGCCATGCGATAGCCGTCGCCAAGGTCAAGCAACAGGTCAAGCGCCCGGCTTGATGATCATCGGCCCAGGCGGTTCACACTGATAGCCTGCCGAGCCGGAAGAGATGCGGCAATGCCGCTCAGACATGCATTGCTCGAACATGAGAGTGGCCGGCATCCCGGGCTGCGCTGTCGCAGTCGCGTATTGCCGGCAGATGCCCTCCATCGTGGCCGTATAGCTACCGGATGGGCTCGGCTCCAGCGCGAACGACACAGCACTAGCGCACACCGAGATGATCGCTGCACAAACAAAGCGCGTTAGCATCCCCTGGTTGGCGAACGCGATGACCCGGACCAGCGCGCGCCGGCGGCCGCCAGCAAGATCAAGTTCCCGGAATGGAAGGATCATGCGTTAGCCTCAACACGGCCTCGGCGATCGCTCACAGCAGATAAAAGAGCGCTAGCAATACCAAATACGGGTCCTATACTCATATAACGGTCTTCATCCTTCGCGGCATTGCAGACCAATCCCGACACGGAGCGGCGGTAGCTCGGAAAAATAGCGCCGCCCCTCGTCACGGTATGGAGCAGCGTTTAGGTTAAAGCGAAGTAGATGTCTAAAATTTAGCGGGAGACAAGTACAACTCGTCCATAGATAGAAATGCACGAGTTGTCACGAAATTGCTCGTCAAAATACCTCGAGTTACGTAGAGTAAATTTTGTCTCCAGGTGTTTACATTTATCAACAAACCTCCAAAAAATTACCAAGAACTAGCCCTTGAATGGGCCCGTAGTGTGGCTTTATTATAGCGGTCACACAACCAATCTGGAGCACGTGATGCTGGTCAGGGGTTAATACCCGCCCTGCCATAACGCGCATCCCGGGTCCCGGCCATTGGAGGTGATCATGTCGACTACGCGAATAAACGGTCGGTTCAGTCTGGTGGGAACCTTGATCCTCTCTGCTTTGAGTCTGGGCGCGCTGGCACTTCCATTGAGGCCGGCGACAGCGCAATGTCTAGGCGTTGACCTGGGGGTCGGTTGTGCCGGCCTTGGTGTCGGATCTTGGTACAGCCATCCGTATTATTACGGCTACCCGACCTACTATGGCCCAACCTACTACGGCTACCCGGCCCCGGCCCCCGCCCCGGCCCCAGCGTATAGCTACGCCCCGGTGGCGCCGACAGCACCCGTACCGCCGCCATTACCCGTACCGCCGCCAGCACCAGTAGCGTCGGCAGCGCCACCAGCACCCGTAGGGTCGGCAGCATACCCTTCTACTATGGCTACGAGTAATGGCGGTAGGTAACCGAAAAATCGACCATTAAGCGCCTGCTGCGCCTGAGTCGGGGAAAGCCCCCGTGTTTGCCGGGTCGGCCCCGCACTCAGCGGCCCTGCGCATTGAATGCATATTGCGTCTGAATGCAGTCGCTCGCCCTAGCTCGCTGGTTCAGAACGCCCGGCCCAGGGCCGCGCGACCCGGCAAGCAGTCGAGAGTGACTTTGCCGACCTCGACAACACGGCCGGTGAGCTGCGCAGAAATTAGCGATCACCACGAAAGCGAAAGAGCGCCGGCCGGTATTCGGCGACTCTTCTCCGCTTGATCCTCGCTGTACCCTGCTGATTTACGTGGTCGTGGTCGCCGATCCGCAGTCGCCATTGGCACCAGTGCGTTTGCGGTCACGGTCAACGATTTCGCCAGCCTGCTCCAGCACGCGCGCTAGCACCGTCAAGTGGCCTCTTCGGTGTTTGCGGGAACGGGTGTCTTCGGCGCGTTCATCGGCTCGACGATCGGCAAGGCTGTGAACGGCAGCCAACTCCTGTTGGCCTTCGCCGTCGTGATGATTGTGGTCGCGGCGTCTATGTTGCGTGGTCGGGGCAGCGACGGTGATCCGTCCGTCCGCATCAACCGTCCGGCTCGTCGCGATTGAGTTTCCTGACGGGCTTGCTGTCCGGATTTTCCGGGATCGGCGGTGGGATGCCGATTCTGAACGCCGTGAGTTCGTCTCTGTTCTCGGTCGGTGCATTCGGCACGACGACCGCGATTAACTACGCGATCTCGGGCCTCATCGACTGGCAGATTGCGGCTCTTTTCCTAGCCGGCGGGGTCGTTGGCGGCGTGATCGGAATGCGCGCGGCGCGGATTTTCGCGCTCATTATTCTCGCCGCAGGTTTTTACATGGTCATGCGGAGCGTGTTGGCGCTGCACCTCCTGTGACACCAACCCTTGCCTCGGTAGCTATAATGAGACCGCGGCAGGCGTACCTGGACGCCCCGGTCGACACTCGCCTCGATCAATTCCCGATCGAACAAGTCGCCGAGATCCGAGCGCCAGATCGATAGCCATTCGGCGCTGAACCGTTCGTAATCCTCTTCGAGGTCTCGATAGATCTCCGCCTGATCGAGCGTCGGGCGGAACACAATGCTCGGTTGCAGGATCGCGAAGATGTCTCCATCCTGCCCTGGATGCTCTTGTTGTAGAGCAAGCCGGCACGCCGATAGACGGTGCTGATGGCAATGACCATCGCGCGGCTGCGCGCAACGTCGACAACCCGACGTCACCGCGCGATATACCTGCGCGTCGGGGTTCGAGCCGGTTTCATCGCGCCAGAACGCCAGCTCGTCGAAGATTACCAGCGCAACCGATCGCCCGCGGATCGAGCGGTAAGCTGTTCGTGCGACGCCATTCCGTCGCGCCACCGTGTCGTCGGTAATCCGCAGAACCTTCTTCTTGAGTGCCGGGATCCGCTCGAAATACGCCCGGATTTAATTGAACACGATCGCCGACTGATCGCGATCGCAGGCGAGGATGCCCGCTCGGCTGCGGCGCAGATGGCGCCCGAAATCCCCATAGGCAGCGCTGTGAGCTGCGATGCCGGTCGCGCTCCGGCCCGGCGGCCGGCGCACCACAGCTCACGCACGCGTGTGTTAGGAGGTGCCCGGCCAGCAAGCTCCTCGAACCGCGCAACCTCCGCCGCGACCATCGGCTCCGCAAAGCCTGACGAGCGGCTCAGTCGGTATTCAATCAGCGGTAGCGCAAACTAATTGTGTTCCCCCGACCCAGGGGGCTAAGTCGCGCTTAAAAATGCCAAGTGAGCGGCCACGACAGCCGTTTTAGGGTTAAAATAATGCTCTAAAACGCTAAGCACATAACGAGTTTGTGAACATCAATTCTGTGATATTTACATTCCGATTACAGCTTTTTACGAAATCGAATGAACCACTCATACGGTGATCACAATCCTTGCTAATACTTTAATGTGATCTCGAAGATCAGCGACCATGCAGAAGCCGATACCGACAAGGAAGAGCGGAATGGCGGATTTTCATTCTCTGATCGAGCACGAAACGCCCCGACTTCGCCGCTATGCGCGTGCGCTTACACGGAGCGGCGATCGGGCCGACGACCTTGTGCAGGAGACGCTCCTGCGCGCCATCGCCAAATGTCATATGTGGCAGTCAGGCACCAACATCAGGGCTTGGCTGTTCACGATCATGCACAATCAGTATGTAAGCATGGTTCGGCGCGCGATCCGCGACGAGGCGACGGTTGATATCGAGGAGATGTCGTCCTCTCTCGTCGCCACGACGGACCCCACCGCCTCGCGGCAGCTGCGCGAACTTGAGCGCGCACTGGGTCGCCTCCGCGGCGAGCAACGCGAAGTCATCCTACTGGTCGGGATGGAGGGTATGTCCTATGAGACAGCCGCGCAGATCCTGAGCGTGCCGATCGGCACTGTGCGCTCGCGTCTGTCGCGCGGCCGCGATGCGCTGTGCCGTTTGATGGACCTGCCGGTAAGCAGCTGCTCGGAAACGGAGGCGGAGCGCAAGCGCGCGGCTTTTGCAGCTTAGAGGCGCTCGCCTCAACAGCGCGTCCGTCCTCTAGCGGATTGCCCCTCAGGACCGTCGATAGTGCAGCAAACCGTCCGCGGTAGTCGGTGGGTGGGCGCGGATCGCCTCCTCGCTCGGGCCGCAACCATCGATTTCGACTCCCCGTGTGGTCGGAGCAGCTAGCGCGAAGCCACTATGCCCCACTTCCTGCTTGTCGATGATGACGACCTATTGCGCGAGTCGCCCCGGCCTCAACCTGATCGATGAAGGATATGAGGCCACCGGTTTTGACAACGGTCGGGATGCACTCGCCTATCTGAGCCGCGATAGCCCGACGTCATGCTATTGGACTGGCGGATGCCGGACTTCACCGGCATCGACGTGCTGCGGCAAATGCGCGGTGCCGGTATCAAAATCCCAGTGATCTTTCTGACAGCGCTTTCTGACGACATCTACGAGGAGACGGCACTCGAAGGAGGCGCCATCGATTTTATCGACAAATCGCAGGGCCGCCGGCAGCCGCAGCGGCTCGAAATCGTGGGTCACATGCCCCGCCTCGGCGAGGTTTGCGGTCCAGAAAAAATTGCCGGCCGGGGCACCCGGGGATGAGCTAATCACGACGCGCAGCAGTATAGCTCCTTATGCCAGCGCCGGCAGCTTCGGGATCGCCCTCCAGGCCGGGCGGGCACGCGAGGCGTCCAGATAACCGGCGACCCTGGGGAAGCCAGCGAAGCTGAAGCCCGCTTTGTCAAGTACGTTGAGAACCGGGCAATAGGCGCAGTCGATGAGGCTGAAATCACTCCCGAGCATCCAGGCGTTGGCCGCCAGATGCCCATCGAGGATGCGCGTCGGCGCCTGCAAGCCGGCGGCCCTTGGCTCGTGATCGCCATCATAAACGGCTCGGTCACGACCGGGTTAATGGCGTATTGCGCGCAGCGGCGATGACGTGCTCGGACGCGCCGTGTTGATATAGGCGCCGTCGACCAGGACCGGCACCCGGCCAAAGGGGTTCATGCTCTGGAATTCAACCCCCGCTTGTTCGCGCTTGATCAGGTCGACCGGGACCAGTTCGCAATCGAGCCCCAGCTCCTCCAGGGCAAAGGTAACCTTCTGCGGGTTAGGCGACGGGAAATGATAGAGTTTCATTCTCTGCCTCCTCTGTTAAAGGGTTGCCGCGCCCATGCTGTGGGGCGATCTTGTCGCCGTCTGCCCCGGCTTCCTCCAAAAGGAAGGTCTTACCGAGCAGTAACCGCGATCTTGCGCAGCCTCGGCCGTGGCGGCGGTGTGGCCGCAGGGGGCGCTGCCTATCTTTGGCGTGTCGATGTCGGACACCGCGAATGGGCTCTGGGATGCCGATGCGGTATTCGCGCACTGGGGCAGACGCGTCCGCGAAGAGGTCGCCGAAAGCCAGGAGACTGGCCCGAAGGTCGCGCTCGTCCAGGAGCGGCTGGTCGAGCTGCTGCGCGCGAACGGGCGGACGAACGCTATCGTCGACTGGTGCGTCGACGCGCTGAGGGCGGCCCACGGACGCCTTACCGTCCGCGAGCTCGAACGCCAGACGGGTTACTCGCGCCGGCATTTGAGCTCGCTATTCCGGATCCATGTCGGCCTTCCGCCAAAGGTGCTGGCGGGAATCTTCCGGTTTCAGAAATACTATCGCGTCTGGGCTGCAGGCCGACCTTTTGAGTCGCTGGTCCCCGAACTCTACGAGGACTTCTATGACCAGGCCATTTCATTAAGGAATTCAGGAAGATGACCGGTTATACGCCGGGAAGGTTCGGTCGCGAGGTGGCGAACGAGTTCGGGCGGCGCGTCCTCGGGCCCTGATCGCCGATTTTATTAAAACG
>JAFMSA010000470.1:3820-4277 GCA_017353855.1 Alphaproteobacteria bacterium | reverse complement strand
AGTCCTTGTGTCCGTGCGCCCATTGCTTCCGATCTTCACGCTGGCACAGCCAACTTGGTAACGTTTATGGCTCGATCGCCCTTTGATGAGGACTCGAAGCACCGGCCTTCGTTGCCACGTCGTGAGGTCACGCCAGTCCCGGCACAGTGACGCACGATTTCGCGCGGCCTTGGCACGAGTGGCCGACCCACAGCTCCTGTGCGGTTTGTAGTTGTAGACCTCATTCGATGTGGAGCCGCGCTGCGGTCAAGATCCTGGCTTGGGATTCCCCAAGGTTGGATCAGATGGTCCCGCCGCCGGATCGCATACGCAAGAACGATAGCGACTTCGCAGCGCAAAGATCGTAGCCGCTTAACGCGTTGATAAAGAGAAGGCAAAAGAGGGCTACTGGGTCGTCAGCAGCTGGCCTAGCCAAGTTCGATGGGGCGACTTCGCTGACCCGATTTGGGACACGATG
>JAFMSA010000470.1:0-3810 GCA_017353855.1 Alphaproteobacteria bacterium | reverse complement strand
GCCGAATGATAAGGCACTACTAGGGAACCGCGCATTGTATTGTGGATCTGCGGTCCTCTGTGACAGGACCGTTGATGTCGTTACTTTCATGAGCCGCGATTCCGACAATTCGGTCGCGGCTCTTTTCTTGATTGACCAGCTGCGATGACGCGAGCGTCTGCGTGGCGACACGCCAGTGCCGCGGCGTGCCGTGCCGACCGAGCGGTGGGTTTGACCGTCCCTGCGGCGAGAGCGGATGTTCAGGATGTACCCGTTCCTGCGGAATCTTCCGCGATCCGAGCAAAGAGCCGCGGCGGTTAGAGCACGGCGGGGCGGCGTCTCGACGCCGGCCAGGACCGGTGACTTGCCGACGTCGTCCATACCGCCGTCCCGCTGCCTCACCATTGCCTGTGCGCGCCGCCGACCGCAGCGGGGTAGCCATTGCCGGCCATGCCTCCGTCGCCGCTCCGCGGCAAGCACGCCTTTTCAACTCGCGGCGCCGTTTGTGGTCGGTGGATTTCAATGCATCGCGGCAGGTGTAAATCAGCGCCGAAGAGGGATTCCACCCGAACCCGAAATAAGTCTGTGATTTGGCGGCAATATTCGCCTCGCGGTGGGCCCCCGATGGGGCGCTGATTGGGACCCCTTCTAAACTGCCTCCGGTAAATGCTATCTCTAGCACTGGCGAGGAATCGGGGCAGGGGTTCTCGTCCGATGCTGACCACATCGCCGCGATCAAAGCCAAGCCCGGGATCGCCGCTTGGAGACTTATCCACGACGCGCTATCTGGTGCCAGGCAATTCAGCCGCGTCCTGTGTCCCGCGCCGCTGTCTTCTAAAACCTTGGGAGGGGAGAGCCATGACGATCAGAAACGCACTTTACGCAGGGTTGCTGATGGGCATGGCGACGCTCGCAGCCGGGTTTCCCGATGAGCTGAAGGCCCAGCAATCGGAGGCCCAGCAAACTCCCGCACCTGCAATCGACGATGACGACATCGGCGGGATCGTAACCAGCCGGTTCGGACCCGAGGCCGGGGTCTGGGTAATTGCCGAGACGACCGATCTCGGGACGCGGTTTGCCAAGATAGCGGTCACCGACGAACGGGGGCGCTACGTCGTGCCGGATCTCCCCAAGGCGAGTTATAGGGTGTGGGTGCGCGGCTACGGGTTGGTCGACTCACCCAAGGTCTCGACCGAGCCGGGTAAAATGCTCAACTTGACGGCCGTGACAGCCCCTAGCCTCGCCGCGGCGGCGCAGTATTACCCGGCGATCTACTGGGCTTCGATGATCAAGATCCCCGAACAAGGCCGGTTTCCGGGGACCGGCGACAAAGGCAACGGGATTCCCGAATATTTCAAGACCCCGCAGCACTGGCTCAATTTCATCAAAACCAATGGCTGCGGGAATTGTCACCAGATCGGCAATTACGCGACCCGCTACCTGTCACCAAAACTGGGCGATTTCGAGTCGTCAGAGGACGCGTGGTCGCATCGGCTGTCGGTCGGGCCGGCGGGGCACGACATGGTCAACTTCATCACGCGGCTAATGACGCCGGAGGGCGGCCACCTGAAGGCGCTCGCTGACTGGACCGACCGCATCGAGAAGGGCGAATTGCCGAGCCGCAGCCCGCCGCGGCCGGTCGGCGTGGAACGCGACATTGTCGTGACCGTGCGTGATTGGCTAGACCCCAAGCATTATCTGCACGATCTGACCACGACCGACCGGCGAAACCCGACCGTGAACGCTTACGGTCCTATCTACGGCAACACCGAGCTCAGCAGCAACGCGCAGCCGGTGCTCGACCCGGTAGGCAATACAAAGACGACGATCCTGCCGCCGTTCCGCCCCGATACGCCTAGCTCGGCGCTCGCCAATCAGGTCGTCAATCCGTCGCCCTATTGGGGCATGGAGCAGACCTGGGACAGCAATGTCAATGCGCACACCTCGGTGATGGATCAGGACGGGCGCGTCTATTGGGCGGCACAGAACCGCTCGCCCAGCGACATCCCGGCCTATTGCAAGAAGGGATCGCCCTTGCGTTCAGCCCAGCTATATCCGCTCGACGTACCGCATCAAGGCTTCTTTCAGAACTCGCGGCAGGTGACTGTCTTCGATCCGAAGACGCAGAAATTCACAATGATCGACACATGTTTCGGCACGCATCATCTGAACTTCGCCGAGGACGCCGACAATACCCTGTGGTTCAGCAACAACACTGGCCTGGGCGGAGCCCCCGGGACCGAGCTGGCGGTCGTCGGCTGGATCAATACCAAGAAGTTTTGGGAGACCGGCGACGCGGCCCAATCGCAAGGTTGGACACCGCTGATCGTCGATACCAACAGCAACGGCAAGCGCGACGAGGGCTACAACGAGCCCGGCCAGCCACCCGATTACAGCAAAGACACGCGGCTCCCCTACGCCATGTACGCAATATCGTATTCACCGGCAGACAGAGCTATCTGGGGCTCGAGCCTGGCCCATCCCGGCTACATTATCCGCCTCGATCCGGGCGCCAACCCGCCCGACACCGCGCTCGCCGAGATCTACAAAGTGCCGCTGCCCGGCTTTGGCATCCGCGGCATGGATGTCGACCGCAACGGCGTCGCGTGGCTGCCGCTCGACAGCGGCCATATCGCCAGCTTCGACCGCCGCAAATGCAAGGGGCCACTCAATGGACCGGGCGCCGAAAAGGGTGAGAAATGCCCAGAGGGGTTCTCCTTCTATGCGTTGCCGGGTCCGGGCTTCCAGGGCGACCCCGGCGCCGCAGAGAACCCGTATTACCTGTGGGTGGATTGGTTCAACATCCTGGGACTCGGCTCGAACGTGCCGTTCGAGACCGGCAACCAGTCGGATTCACTGCACGCGCTGGTCGATGGACACATCATCGAATTGCGGGTGCCCTATCCGATGGGGTTTTTCGATAAAGGTCTCGAAGGACGCATCGACGACCCGGCCGCCGGCTGGAAGGGCCGGGAATTATGGGCTACCTCGGGTAACCGCACGCCGTTTCACATCGAAGCCATCGATGCCCCCGCTCCAGGCGCACCGGGAGCGACCCCGGCGACGTATTCGAGCCCGCTGGTCGTGGAGTTCCAGCTACGCCCCGACCCGCTCGCCCATTGAGTCGATAAACTGCTCGCTGACCTCGCCCGGCCTTCTCCACATGCGGTAGATGGCCGGGCCCGTCACAACATATACCGGGAGGGCGAGTGGCCAGCACCTCGGCATGGGCGACCCGGATAATGCGGTCATTACGGCCCCGGACCAGCTGAACCGGCATCATCCGGGAGCGACAATTGTCGAAGCTCTGCTCGTCTATGCGCGCGAGGGGGATGCGCTCGCGGTCGTGCGCCTCGACCGTCTCGGTCGCTCACCCGGCAAATGGCTGAGCACGTTCGCGATGCTGAAAGAACGCGGCACCGCCCTGCGGAGCCTGGCGGAGGATCGATACCAAGTCGGCCGCCGGTTGGTGTTCCACGTCTTCGGGGCGATTGCGCATTTCGAACGCCCTGACCGCCGAGCGAACGAAGGACGGAATTGCGGCGGCTCAGCATCCGGGGCGGGAGCCCCTCGATGCGGATAAAATCGCCGCCGCCCTTAGCCTGATGAAACCCGAAACTTGGGTCCACGGCACCTGAGCCAACCGGACGATCGATCGGTGCACGGCAAACCTCCTGCGGAGGCCGGCCGGTGCCGTGTTAACGTCGAGCCGAGCGACCCTCGTCAGAAATCGGTAGTACACGGGCAGCGCCGTTGATGTAAGTGGCGTCGGACGCGTCGCCGCGCGAAAATATGTGTCGCACGCTGTTCGACCCGCGGCTTTTTCCTGTA
>JAFMSA010000469.1 GCA_017353855.1 Alphaproteobacteria bacterium | reverse complement strand
GGCGGCACCGCCTCCAGGCCGGCAATCGCGTTCTCGATCACCGGAAGCAGGCCGTAGAGGAACAACGCTATAATGGTCGGGCGGGCGCCGAAACCGACAACCGGGACAGTGATCGCCAGCACTGCGGCCGGGGGAAAGGTTTGTCCGACGGTGGCCAGGGCGTTGACCATCGCTCTGAAGTCCTTTCCGACCGGGCGCGTCACGAAGATCGCGAGTGAAACGCCCACGATTATTGCCGCAGCGCTCGCCGCAGCAACCAGTAGGAAATGCGACAGAAAAAGGTCCAAAAAGCTGCTGCGCCGGTAGATGACCGGTTTGACACCGGGAAATATCCAGCCCAACACCGGGTTCAATGCATCCATCCGCAGCAACAGGATCGCAAAGAACAGCCCGACCCAAACGAGCGGGTTGGCGAGAAATTTCCGACTGCGCATGGGCCGCGGAGTCCCTACCGGACAAAATCGGTGAGAGTAATGGCCCCGAGGTCGCGGCCGTCGGGGCCCTGCACCGGCAGGCGGTTGGTGCGCCGCGTGATCATTTCGGAAAGCGCCTCGCGCAGAGAGGTCTCGACGGGCACTGGCTCGCCCTCGGCGGTTTCGCCGGCACGCAGGCGATCAGCGACCTTACGTACGGATAACAGCCGCAGACCAAGGCCTTGGCCGCTGACGAAATCGCAGACAAAATCGCTCGCCGGATTCTCGAGGATTTCGAGCGGCTGCCCGAGCTGGGCGATGCGCCCCTCATGCATGATTGCAATCTGCGTGGCGAGACGCAGCGCTTCTTCGACATCATGCGTCACGAACACGATCGTCTTGTTCGTCGCGCCGTGAATGCGGGCCAGTTCGGCCTGTAGGGCATCCCTGGTAATCGGGTCCACGGCCGCGAACGGCTCGTCCATCAGCAGCAGCTCAGGATCAGCGGCGAGCGCCCGGGCAACCCCGACGCGCTGCTGTTCCCCGCCGGAGAGCTGATGAGGGTATTTGCTGCGGTAGATTACCGGATCCAGGCGAAACAGCTCGAGCAGTTCGGTAACCCGGTCGCGAATCCGCGCCTGCTGCCATTTGAGCAAACGCGGGACCGTGGCGATATTGTCGTCGACCGTCCAGTGGGGGAAAAGGCCGATTGCTTGGATCGCGTAACCGATCCGGCGCCGCAATACCTCCGCCGGCATGCTGTTCACATCTTCGCCGGCGATACGGACCGTTCCGGAATCGGTCGCGATCAACCGGTTAATCATTTTAAGCGTCGTCGATTTGCCGCAGCCGGAGGAGCCGAGCAGGACGCAGAAACCGCCGGTCGGGATCGTCAGCGAAAGGCCGTCAACGACACTCCGCCCGGCATAGCGTTTTGTCACATTGATGATCTCGATCATGGTGCGAAGCGCTGGCGCAGAAGGGCAGAAACGATCTGAATCACGAAGTCGGCGACAAGCGCCAGAAGGATGGCCGGCAAGGCGCCGAGCAGCACGAGATCGACGGCATATTGGCCGAGCCCGTCGAAGACGAACGTGCCGAGCCCTCCCGCACCGATGAGCGCTGCGACAACCGCCAGGCCCACCGCCTGCACGGTCACGATGCGCAATCCGGCGAGCAACACCGGCAGGGCCAGTGGCAATTCGAGCTGCCAGAAGATCTGCCGCCGGTTCAGACCCATCCCGCGGCCCGCATCGATAGCCGCGCGGTCGACACCGGCCAGACCCGCCGATGTGTTGCGCACTGCCGGCAACAGCGCGTACAGCACCAGCGCGATGATCGCGGGGGTTACGCCGATGCCGCCGATGCCCAGTGTCGCGAGCCAAGGTACGGCCGCAACCAGCGCCGATAGCGGCACGATCAGCAAACCGAAGAGCGCAATCGACGGAATTGTCTGCAAGATATTCAGGATCGTGAAAACCGGGCCTTGTAGCCGCGGCCGTCTGACCACCGCCACGCCCAGCGGAAAGCCGATCGCCACGGCACCGGCTACCGATATTCCGACCAGCATCATGTGCCGTACCAACGCGTTGACAAAAACCTGTCTGTGGGTGCGGTATTCACGCACGATCGACAGCGCGTCGAAGGCGCCGCCGGCAGCCAGCAAGCCGATGCCCGAGGCTATCGAAATCACGACGAGCACCCGTGCCCCGATACCAGCCGCCAGGCGCTGCAGCGCGTCCGTCATCGCGAGTATGGCGCAGGCAGCGAGGATCCAGAATGCCGGTCCCAACGAAACACGGGCCGCCGGTTTCGCACCGGCCATCAGGCTGCTCGACGATTGCCCAGCCGCCGCGAAGACGACCATGAGCAGCAATCCTGCCGACACCAGAGCCGCGTAGCAGGCAGCCTGGCTCGGGACTGCAAAGCACGCGGCCAGCAGGATTGCGCCGAGCACGGCAACGGCAATCGAGGCGGAGCTGCCACCAGCTTCCCATAACGGAATGGCATTGCCCGACATCAGCCGGTTCGGAGCCAAGCTGACAAATCCCGACGCGACGACCGCCACGCCTCCCACGATCACGAGGGCGAACAAGACCTGGTTGTGAATGGCCACCGACATGGGCCGGAGAAGGTGTGGCGCGGCCCGATCAAGCCGAGAGTTCACGGCAGCAAATGCTTTGCTTTGAGATAGGAGGTCGCAACCGATCCCGCGTCTGCTCCATTGACGGCAATCTCGGCGTTGAGCCTCTGGAGTGTCCCGATCGTGAGTGTGGCAAAGACAGGATCCAACCAGGTCCGGATCTCGGGGTATCTTTCGAGCACCGCTTCGCGGACCACAGGTGCCGGCGCATAAACGATCTGCGCTGCGCGGTCATCCTTGAGCGCAACCAGTCCGAGCGCTGCGAGGGCACCATCAGTACCGTAGGCCATCGCGGCATTGACGCCGGACATCTCTTCGGCCGCCGCGCGCATCGTCGCGGAGGTGTTGCCACCCGACAGCGTGAGCAATTGCTCGTCCGAGAGGCGAAACCCGTAGGTCGCCTCGAAGGCGGGTAACGCCGACGGGCTCTCGACAAATTCCGCCGAGGCCGCGAGCTTGATCCGCCCGCCGCTCGCAACGAATTTCGCGAAATCGTCCATCGAGGCGAGGCTGTGGCGGTCGGCAAGATCCTTGCGCAGGGCGATCACCCAGGTGTTGTTCGCCGGCGCCGGGCGGAGCCAGATCAGGTGGTTCTTCTGCCGGCACAAAGCCGCCGCCAGCGCATAGCCGCCTGACCAGCTCTTCCACGCCGGATCCGTCTCCATATGAAAAAACAGCGCCCCGTTGCCTGTGTATTCGGGATAGATATCCACCTGACCCGCGAGAATTGCGGCACGCACGATGTTCGTCGGCCCCAGTTGAAGCTTGTTCTCGACCGACAGCCCATGAGCCTGGAGAACCGCCAGGATCATATTTCCGAGCAAGGCACCTTCGGTGTCTATCTTCGATGCGACGACGATCTGGCCCTCGGCGGCGGCTCCGGCCGAACCCGCCGGCATCACGGCGACGAGGAATGCGACGATCGCGTAGGTCAGGAATTTCGCGGCTCTTGAGTGGACCGACACCCTTATGCTTCCTTTGCCTGGTGGCCGAGTATAACCTCGGCAATGCTCTCGTGTATCGGCGATAGACCGCAACGGAGTCGTCGGACCAGGCGGTTCGTCCGGTCTGCATAAGCGCACGGTATAATCGGCCGATGAACGCATCTTCCCTCCGTGCGCGTCTCGACGCGCGGCACGCGAGCGGAGTCGAGTGGCAGCGCAAGGTACCGCTCGCCGCGCATGGCGAATGGAGCCCGCCCGCCGGCCGCGTGGATCCGGTCGACATTCTGATCGCGCAAGGCATAGAGCGGATCCCCGAACTGCTGCCCGAGCGGTACGCCCGGATGAAGGCCGACCCGTTTGCATTTCTGCGCGGCGCTGCCGCAATCATGGCGGCCGATCTCGCCGCGAGCCCCACTACCGGCCTGCGAATCCAGTCATGCGGTGACTGCCATCTGGCGAACTTCGGTTCCTACGCGACACCGGAAGGCCCGCCGGTCTTTGACGTCAACGATTTCGATGAGACATTGCCGGCCCCTTTCGAGTGGGATTTAAAGCGCCTCGCAGCAAGTCTGGCGGTGGCCGGGCAGGCAGCGGCAATTGCCGATCGGGATTGCCAGCGCCTGGCGCGCGCCGCGGCGAGGAGCTATCGCGAGCAGCTGGCCCGTTTAGCGCGCCTGGCACCGCTCGAGGCGTGGAGCATGCGCATCGACCTGGCTGCCGCGCTCGACGGCATCGACTCGGCGAAGCTCCGCCGCAAACTGCACAAGCGGCTCGCCACAGTG
>JAFMSA010000468.1 GCA_017353855.1 Alphaproteobacteria bacterium | reverse complement strand
CGACCAGCTTCGCCTTGTTGACCTGGTAGGGAAGCTCGGTGAAGACGAGCGCCTCCCGCTCCTTGCGAACCTCCTCGATCTGAGATTTCGCGCGCATCACGACCGCACCGCGTCCGGTCCGGTAGGCGGCGTTCGTCCCGACGCGCCCGATGATTATCCCGCCGGTCGGAAAGTCGGGGCCCGGGATGTGCTGCATCAATTCCTCGACCGTGATCGCGGAATTGTCGAGATACGCACAGCAGGCGTCGATGACCTCGCCGAGATTGTGCGGCGGAATGTTGGTCGCCATGCCGACCGCAATGCCGCTGCCGCCATTGACCAGCAGATTGGGAAACCCGGCCGGCAGAACCTTCGGTTCCTGCTCGGTTTCGTCGTAGTTCGGCTGAAACTCGACCGTATCCTTATCGAGATCGTCGAGCAGGGTGTCGGCGACCCGCGCGAGCCGCGCCTCGGTATAGCGGTAGGCCGCCGCGGCGTCGCCGTCCATCGAGCCGAAATTGCCCTGCCCGTCGATCAGCGGCAGGCGCATCGCAAAATCCTGCGCCATGCGCACCATCGCGTCGTAAATCGCCGCCTCGCCATGCGGATGGTATTTGCCGATCACGTCCCCGACGATACGCGCGGATTTGCGGTACCCGCGGTTCCACTCGTTCCCGTTCATCTTCATCGAGTAGAGGATGCGGCGATGCACGGGTTTGAGCCCGTCGCGCACATCGGGGAGCGCGCGCGCCACGATCACGCTCATCGCGTAATCGAGGTATGAGCGCCGCATCTCCTCTTCGATCGTGACCGGGCTGATGTCGGGAGCGGACGGGGGTGTCGAGGTGACGGCCAAGGTGCTCTATGCTGTGGTGGTTAGGGATGAAACAGCACCGCGCCGCGCGGGGCGCAGCCGCTGCGTTCTATATCACTTTCATATAGTCATCCGGCCTGGACATTACCGCATCTCGCAGGTGCGAACAAACAACCGCATGTCCTGTACCGGCTTCAGAGCGGCGGACCGACAACCGCCCGGTAAATCGCGAGAATCAGCACGGCGCCGACAACGGCGCCGAGAAACCCGGCCCCCTGATCCGGTCCATACCAGCCGATGTGCTGCCCGAGCCATGTCGCAAAGATCGCGCCGACAATGCCGAGAAGTGTCGTGACAATGATTCCTCCGGGCCCGGCGATGAAGAGCTTCGCAATCGCGCCGGCGAGAAAGCCGATGATGATGACCCACAGCCAATGCATGCCGCCCTCCCGGTTTCAGCCCCGAACAGGCGGGGTAAGCGCGGGTTCCGCCGCGTCGGCGTCGGCAGCAGGGCTCAGATCGCGTATCGGGCGCGGTTTCGTCGGGTGCTGCGCGGGTCTGCCCGCTTCCCGTCACCGCGCCACTATGGCTCCGACACCTGGTTCCGGAGGGACCTTGTGGCCTCAAAGCGGCCGCCCGCCCTCGAGGGGCGCCCAAAGCGACCGTTCGCCGAACATCGCCACCGCGATGCCGCAGACCGCACCAACCCTGACCCGATCCTCGAGACCCGCGTTGCGCCCTGTTCGTGTGCAGGAATATGGGTATGGCAGACGCCCCCGAAGAGAAGCCCGGCTTCGCTGTCGTCCATTATTCCTCCGCCCGAAAATTGGCCGGAGGCGACACGGTGTCCCTGGTGGCCGCCGATTGGCATTGCCCGGAGCAAGACCAGAATACCTCGCTTCGCGTCGACTATCAGGGACGTTCGGGCCGACGGCATGTGTGTACAGCGCGCGGACCGCCGCTAACGAATCCGCAATTCACGATCAGCTTGCCGCAATCAAAAGTAACGCTCCGGAACGCGGATAATATCATCCGGCCGGATCTCCGCGAAAACGTTAGCCCTTCTCTCCTGGCCATTTCGCGTGATGACGACAAAGTCCTGGTCCGCCCGGTAAGTATAGCCGTGAGCGGCCGCCACCGCGCTGAGGACGCGCATTCCGCTGGCGTACGGATAACCGCCAGGCGCGCCGACCTCGCCCAGGATATAGAATGGCCGGTACGTGAGCACGGCCACGCTGGCGCGAGGCTCAGTGATGAAGCGGCCCGCCCGCAATTTGGCCTCGATGCTGCGTTCGAGCTGGTCCGGGGTGAGGCCTGCCGCCGGCACCTGGCCGATCAACAGCATGCGTATCGTGCCGTCGTCTTGCACAAGATACTCGCCCGTCAGTTCATCGGCGCCCAGAACCTTGATCCCCACCCTGTCTCCCGCTCCCAGGTGGTAGGTCGCCACATTGGGCGCGGGCGGCAATTCCGGCAGATCGCTCCACGGCGAGCAGCCGGCAAATGTCAACGCAATCGCCAGCGTTAACCCGACCATGCGGATAGAAGAGATCATCCTCAAAGGCCCTCCAGGAAATTACGAGTGATTCGCGCACAGATAATACCAGACGGTGACGCAATACGCAGCCGGCTCCTCCCCGGATTCGCAAGGAGTTACCCGCTGAGGCAACGTATGCGATAGTGACTTTTATGAGGTTTTCGCCGCCTTTGCGACTCTCGATCTTTCCAGGTCGCCCCACCGCGGGGTATCTAGGCGCCGGCGCGCCGGTACGGGGGCCGTAGCACCCGGCGCTACGAATGGAGGGGAGATAGTTTGATGCCGCGCATCGGATAGCGTAATCTAATGCCCCGTGATGAAACCATTGCGCGTGCTTACCTGTGCTGCGTCATGCTCTCCGCTGTCCTCTCGGCCGGCGCGCGACCCGATGAGAACCGGCCTTTCAGGCGAGATCGAGCACTTTGTCGCCTATGCCGGACCGATCAATCGCGACGGCGGCCTATCGGCAGAGCCGGGGTGCCACCGGGATCTCGGCGCCGGTACTCTCGAGTCCCTGCCGCATTTCTCGCCCGGCCGGCCCCCATCAACCGTGGACTTTGCCGAATCGGCGCTCGGAGGGTTGTGCGGCGGGCTCGTCATCGCGCCCTTTTCGCGCCGTCTGTGTGACGATGGCTGACATCGGCACGCCGCGCGATCCGTTCCTTGCGGAAATGAACCGGATGTTTCGCCTGCGCATTGGCTCGCGTAAGCGGGGGCGCCGATTGGCGGCCCTCGGTCTGCTGGTTGCCGGCTTGCTACCGATCGGTGCGGCTGCACAGACTACCGAACCGTTGCTGCCTGGTGCGACGCCGCCGACCGGTCCGCAAGCACCCGCCGTCCCGGGACAGCCGACCTTCCCCGGCGAGACCGTAACCACCCGGGCGCGTCCGGAATACGATCCGATAGGCTTGCGTTTCGGCGATTTTTTCTGGTTTCCCCGGGCCGAACTCGACCAAGCCTACAACAGCAACATCTTTGCGACCCCAAAACCAACCTATGATTTGGTGACAACTCTTCAGCCGGGCTTTGATCTGCTGTCGAGCTTCCCGCGAAACGAACTGGGCGTGCACGGCAGCGCTCCGTTGCAATTTTTCTGGGATCATCCAGCGCAGAACACCCAGGACGGCTATCTGAACGTTGACGGACGTTACGATGTTACGGCGGGAAGTTCGCTCTACGGCAACGCCTCGGTCGCGCATTCGCACCTGGCCTATGGATCGCCAAATACGCCGGGTGGCATCGCACAGCCGCTAACCTACAACGAGGCCAGGGCCAGGGCCGGGTATTCGCAGGGAGGGCGGCGCATCACCTATTCGGCCGAATTCGGCGTCGATGCGACCCAGTTCAATTCGGTGCCGCTGGTCGGCGGCGCTACGTTGGCACAGAGCTCCAGCAACACGATAATATCTGAAGCAGCACTGCGCGCCGGCTACGAGTTCATACCCGATTACACCGCATATATCCGCGCGGCCGGCGATTTCTATGCCTACCCGCACACGTTTCCCGGCAGCACGACACGCAATAACTCAGAGGTCTACCGTACCAATCTGGGGCTGCAGATAGCTCCAAGGCACCTCCTTTACGGTGAGGTCTACGTCGGATTTCTGACACAGAATTTTGTCGAGGCGGGCCTTCCCTCAACGTTCGCCCCCGATCTCGGCGGCCATTTGACATGGAATATCACGCCGCTCACGACACTCACCTTCAACGGGCTGCGCACGTTCATACCGGCCAATCCGACGATCGGCGTAACGGGGGCCGGATATCTCCAGTCGGTGTTCAGTGTAAACGCCGACCACGAACTGTTGCGCAACGTTCTGCTCAATCTCGGCGGCAGCATCGAGAACGACAGCTTCCAGGGCACCTCGCGGACCGATAATGTCTTTGCGATCGTGGCCGGCGTCAGGTACCTGCTAAACCGGAATCTGTTCCTGGGTGGCAACTATTACGTGGTGCGGCGCA
>JAFMSA010000063.1 GCA_017353855.1 Alphaproteobacteria bacterium | reverse complement strand
AGGTCGTAGATGAAATCGACATGGGTCGCCCAATTGATCCGCGACTCGGCTTCGCGCACCCAGCCCTCATAGGTGGCACGGCTCTCGTCCTGCGTGGTTTCGGTGGCCCGCCCCGAGACGATGAGATCGGCGGCCTGCACGAGCGCCTCCACGCCGAGCGGAAAGATCTTGTCGAAATACAATGATCCCGCCGTGTCGTCCGGCTCGATCGCGACGCGTTTTTGCAGGATCACCGGTCCTTCGTCGAGGCCCGGGGTCGGCCGGAAGATCGACAGGCCGGTCTCGCTGCGGCCACGCATGATCGCCCACGGAATCGAGGAGGGCCCGCGATGCAACGGCAGCAACGACGGGTGAAACTGGATCATTCCATGTTTCGGGATCGCGCAAAACTCGGGCGGCGCAAACAGCGTCACATAGGCCATGACGCCGAGGTCCGCATTGAGCGCGGCCAACGCCTGCTTGGCTTCGTCGCTCGAATATCTCCCGTGACGGTGTACGCTCAGTCCACGCTCCTGCGCCGCAACGACAAGCGGATCCGGTCGCGCTCCGGGCCTTTCGGGCGCTGCGAAAACGCCCGCCACCTGGTCGCCGCGCGCGAGAAAAGCCTCCAGGACGGCTTTACCAAAGGCCTGCTGACCGACAATAACGATGCGCATCTGGTTCCCTCCGAATGGATCCATGGAGTGGACAGTTTCACGCCGAGCCGGCCGGCGGCAAGACTCTCGCGTCCTCTTCCTCGGCCATATGTCCCTTGGCTCTTGGCAGCAGCAACGTCACCGCGGTGCCGGCGCCGACTTCGCTGCGGATCGCCGCCGAGCCCCCGGATTGGCGAGCAAACCCGTAAACCATGCTGAGCCCGAGACCGGTGCCCTTTGCGGGCCCCTTCGTCGTGAAGAACGGCTCGAATGCCCGCGCCAATATCTCAGGCGGCATTCCGGTGCCGGTATCGGAGATTTCCAGGCCGACAAAATCGCCACCCTCGCCCAGTTCCTCGCGCGGCGGGCGCCGCGGCAGGTTCGTGTTGAAGGTGCGCACGCGCAACACCCCGCCCGCGGGCATCGCGTCGCGGGCATTTATCGCCAGATTGATCATCGCCAGCTCGAGCTGCGTAGCGTCGGCATCCACGGGCCACAGATCGCGCGCAAAATCGGTGACAATCCGGACATCGCTGCCGACGGTACGGCCGAGCAGTTCGGCCATTCCATGCAGCAACTCGTTGAGCTCGACGCGCGCGACTGTAAGCGGCTGCCGGCGGCCGAAGGCGAGCAGCTGGCCCGTCAGCTTCTCGGCGCGCTCGATCGTCGCGAGCGCCATGTCGACGCGGGCCTGTAACCTCTCATCCTCCTGCCTGCCGCTCAGCACCTCCATGCACCCCTGCAGAACCGTCAGCAGATTGTTGAAATCGTGTGCCACCCCGCCCGTCAACTGACCCAGCGCCTCCATCTTCTGCGCCTGATGGAGAGCGGCCTCCGCCTGGTTTCGTCGCGTCATTTCCCGCTTGAGGCGCCGCGCCGTCGTTTGCCAGCGCCAACTCGCGATCCTCTGCTGCTGCAGCTGGCGGACCGCGAACAACGTCATGTAGAAGAGGCCGAGTGAGGCGGGGATCGCAAACAGCAGATAATTTACGAGAGTGGCCCACCACGACGTGAGCATTGCCCGGGTCGGTATGCCGAACACGACATAGAGCGGATAGCCGCCGACCCGCTGGTATCCGAACAGCCGCCCGATGCCGTCCACGCTTCCGGTACCCCAAAACGAGCCGCGATCCGGCTTAGTGGCAATCGCCTGCATAACGCGCGTGTCGGGACTGAAGACGAGCGGCCCGGGAACGTTTGGATAGCGCATGAGGACCGTCCCGTCGCTGCGCATCATCGATGCGGAGAAGTCCTCGCCTCGGGACGCAGTCCTGAAGAAGTCGCTGAAATAGTCGCGGCTCGCAGAGACGACAATCACCCCGTCAAAGCGTCCGTCGGGCGTCGATCGCCGACGACTGATGTCGAAATCCGACACCCCCATTCGCTGATTGGTGTGTTCGAGGCCGATAAAGATGCCAGCATCCCGTTCTTTTTGTGCAACAAACGCACCGCGGCCGGAAGCATCCGCGAATGCTGGCCGAATGGAATCGCCGCTCGCCCGGACGCGTCCCTGGGCATCAATGATCGAAACGACGCCGATCTGAGGCAGCGCCTCGATATCCGACAGAAAGCGGTGGAGGCCTTCGTCATGCTCGATCTGGTCCCAATCGAGCCCACGGATCCGGTCGTCGATCCAGGCCAGCACCAGCGCATAGGTCTCCATAGCGCTGACAACGTGCTCGTGCAGCTGGCCGGCTCCTATCCTCACCCGCTGCTCGGCCTGTACCTGAACGAGCCGAAAATTTTGCCACGCCGCCGCCGCGAGCAACAGGAGAGGCACGGCGAGAGAGGCCGCAAGGAGCAGGCGCAACGGCCAATTCAGTCCCCGTCGCGGGCGCCCCGCGAGGGCCGCCCCGGGCCCGCCGCCGGCGCTGGGATCCGGACCGATCAGGCCGGTCCTCGGCCGACCAGCCCCGAAGCCGGGGCGAAGCGTCTCACGGGCAAACGCCCCAAAGCAGCGGGCGCGCCTGATCGCCGTGGTTACAGCCCCGGAAAAACGTAGGGCCAGCCGGTGGGCAAGCCTCATCCTGCCATCGTTCTCGTTCGGTGCACACCCGCCATTTTACGACGAAACCGTCGAAACGTCGAAGGCCGCTCGCATCGTCGCGGTTTCGCTGGATTGAGGCATTCCCGCTCTCCGCCGATCGCGGCAAAATCAGGCACCGGCGGGCCGGTTCTCGCAGCAGCGGTGCGACAAGATATCCTTTGGGATGGTTGAATGAATCCTGTCGAAAAATATCTGTGGGATTTCTTGGGGTGGCGCATGGAATTGATCGATAGGCCTTTTCCCGAAGTCAGCGTTCTTCGTCCGAGACAGCACGTCGACGAACGCGGCTTCTTCTCTGAGGTTTACAGCCGTGAGAGTTTCGCGGCCGCCGGCATCGGCACCGAATTCATCCAGGACAATCACACGCGCTCGGTCGAGCAGGGGGTGGTTCGGGGACTGCATTTCCAAATCCCGCCCCTCGCACAAGCCAAGCTCGTCCGGGTGCTTCGCGGCGCGGTGCAGGATGTTCTGGTCGACCTTCGCCACGGCTCGCCGACTTTCGGCCGGCATGCGAGCATTCGGCTAAGCGCCGAGTTGTGGAACCAGGTCTATATTCCGGAAGGATTTGCGCACGGGTATTGCACGCTCGCGCCAGGAACCGAGGTTTTCTATAAGGTCAACCGGCCCTACTCGGCAGCCCACGATCGCGGCCTGCTGTGGAATGATCCCGCACTGGGGATCGAGTGGTCGGTGGACAAGGAGCGAGCGATCGTTTCCGACAAGGACCGCCGACAGCCACTCCTGGCCGAGCTGCCGGCGTTTTTTCAATATGAACCCATGGCTTCTGCTAAAACCGGCTGAACTTCGCGTCTGTGAAATCTACCGGAGGTAAGAACTGCCAACGTCGCGTGGGTCCACTTTCATTCGCGCCGGGATCAGCGTACTGCAACATATAGCTCACGAACCTGCAGCACTCGATCAGGCGATCACCGCGGCTGTTCGCGGGGCTACGTCTCGTTGTCGTCAGCTGGCGCACCAACGCCGGCGCTCCCGCCTTTGAAGGCCGGTGCCTGCAACGTCAGGCAGGCCCTCGCCCCGAGCTTAGTTCACCCTACGGCAGTATCGCGCCCAAGACAGAGGGGCGCACACGACGCCAGCGACGATGTCTTCCGGCCGCGGTTGATCCGAGAGGAGTATAACGACGTCCCCTGGACGACCGCCGCCGCTTCGCGCCCGTTCCATTTCCTGCCTGCAGTAATCCTCATGACGAACCACCAACATTTCGCCGGCGTGTGATGGCTGGCGCAGCACGTCTCCGATCGTGAGGCCATAGGAATATCTGGCCAGATAAACGGAATTGATGGGAATGTTCGCGCGTGCACTTGCGAGCATGATCTCCGCGTTCGCCCGCGTCAGATCCCTCTTCCAGTCGCTACATTGAAAGCTGGGAACGACGTCCACTTGGCGTGCCCCCGCGATCACTCGCGCCAGTTGCGTTGGATCGAACATCTCGGGACCGGGCGCAGCGGCGATGCTGGCAATAATCTGCTCTCTGAGGGGCTGCACGTCATACAGCTGAACGATCGCCGCGCCCGCCAGGCACAGAGCAATAGTCGGCTGCGCGCGACGGAAGCCCAGAACGAGGACGATCGCCATCTGCGCGTAGTAGATCAACCAGAAAAATCGACCGCTGCCGCGAAAAATTCCCAGGAGCCGATCGAGGTAGTGCGGTATCGGCAATTCGAACAGCAGCCAGTGGCCGACAAATACCCGATTCGAGACCGCGAATGCCGTGAAGGCTGTGAAGGCCACAAGTAGCGCCACATGCCGCTTCAGGTTCCTCCTCAGCCAGCGCAGCTCGGCCGGCAGGATGAGCACAGTGGCAAGCAGCAGTCCGAGGCCGAGATAGTTGAAGCCCTCGTATTGAAAGCCGGTCGCGTCGATGGCTCCGCCCAAACCAGGGAACCAGCCGCTCTCCTGGGGTACGAATGGCGAAAGGAGATTCATCGAAGCCTGTCCGTAATCGCGCGAAAAGGGGAGCTGGCCTCCAGACCCGAACTGACCCCCTACGGCGATGACCATTGACACGAGCGCTACTGCTAGTACCCCGTTCGCGAGCACCTCCTGCGTCTGCGCCAGCCCGTTGAGTCGCCGCTGAATGAGCGCGCAGAGCCAGACCGTGCCCACCATTGCGAAGAGATAAATGTTGGTTAGATACGCGAGGGTAAGATAAGCAATCCAGGTTGCCTGTACGCCGCGCCAGGCACGCTTCTGCAACGAAAAAAGGTAGAGTGCCAGCGCACCAATGAGCAGAAACTGTGAGGTATGAGGCATGTGACCCCACCGCCACAATAAAATCGGCGCAGTGCCGGCAAAAACCGCGCCCACCATTGCAGCTAGGGCGTAGCGAACCCTGGCGGCAATTAACAAGGCCGTCATCGCTATGCCGGAGAGTACAAAGCATAAGAAGAAATAGGCACCATAGAGGTTGACCACGACGCCAGTGATGCCGTGGATCACTTTGCCCATGAGCGCGACAATTGGCACGAAATCCGTAAAGATCGCGTTCACACCGGCCGGTGCGCCGAGCGTGTGGAGATAAAAAAGCGGAAGATGCCACGGACTCTGCAGGTAATAGAGATAGGCAGCAAAAGGAGCTGCCATGTCGTTCTCCCCGTGCATTCCGCCTATGATTCCCCGAGGGAATAGCCAGAACGCGTGCCGCCCAGTGACTAAGTCCCAATCGAATATGCTACCCGCCCATAAGGCACCGATGCACGCAGCGAGAAGGAGCAGCTGCCACGCCGGCAATTGCACCAGCACGGCATCACGAACGCGCCGGGTCAGGCTCGTCCGCCTGCTGACAATTTTCTGTTCGTCAATCATGGTCGATCAGGTTCAGTGGTATCAATCGAGTTCCCGGCCGCTTGCGGCACCAACCCCGGAATTCCAGAGGCAGCGCTGGGGTAAACAGCAGAACATCGCTGGACAGTGGCAAACCGGCTACGCGGCGCCGGACCGCGAACAGACCCGAGAAGCCGCCTTCCGCGGCCGCAGCTCGCGATCCTCGGTGCCCGACTGAACAGACCGGCTGTGGCTGCGCGAAACACTGGCCCGGATCAGCATTTGCTTGGCTAGCGGTTTGATCGGCGAGGCCAGGTAAGCTCTGATAAGCCAAGGCGATACCGGCAGCCGTGATTTAACCGTCAGGGGCAAGAAGCGGGGCCGGACCTCGAACACATTAAATCCATTTGCGCCGAGGAAGTCGGCCATACTGATGTGCGAAAACACTGAGATATGCGTGTAATCATCAAAATATTCCCGATACGCATAGCGATAGTTGGGCTGCAAGATGTTGAGTGTCCCGTTCTCGGCCAGCTTGCTGCGCAATGTCTGGAGCACACGCGTAAAATCCTCGTGCGAAAGGTGCTCGAACAGATTGCTGGCAAACGCGAAATTGATCGCTCCCGGTGCGATGAAATCGAGATCCGTTACGCTTCCGACTATCCGCTCTACATCTGGATCGACATATTCCGGGAAATGATCCCAAGCATCGACCGCGATTCGGCGTCGAGCGACGACATTGTTTATAAATTCTCCGTAACCGCAACCAAGGTCGAGGACACAATCGTCTAGCGAGATTATTCTACTGAAATAAAAGGTCCACAGGCTGCGCCATACAATATCGCGTCTCGGGTCAAATGCAAGCCGCGTACGGTGATACCCTTCCATTACCGCGCAAGCCATCTCCAACCGAAAATGATGCCGATCATCATGCGACAACCGACCCTTAAAGCCCGCAAATCACTCGTATTGCCGCCTTTGCTGATTCCCACCCTCTCATGGAACGTGATCGGACATTCCACGACCGCAAGCCCATTGTCGAGTGCAGCGTCCAGAAAATGAGCGTTGAATTCCAGATTCACGCCCGGGCTTAATTGTGGCAGCAGTCGTGCCAAACTCGATTTGCGGAGGAGCTTGTAGGTCGTCCCGACATCGGTAATCGTGCTTCGCCCTAAATGCTTAGCTTCGAGCAGCTTCCCGACGAATAAATTGCCGTAATACATAAATGTGCTGAGCTGTGTCGAATATTCACGCAGACGTTCGACCGTTCGCGTGCCATTGACGATGTCCGCATGCGGGGCGAACGCCGCGAGCTTATCAATATCGAACGCGCGAAAAGTACGATCCCCTTCGCACAGGACAATGAGGTCGGTGTCTTCGTAATCGACCGCCTCCGACAGGCAGCGGAGCACGCAGTGCCCGTAGCCTTGATTCGGCTCGTTTACCGCAATGGCGCCGGCGGCCGCCGCGCGTTCAAACGTCGCATCGACGCTATTGTTGCTGACCACGATTACCCGGCGCACCAGCGGATGCGACAGGAAGTCCGAGACAGCGGAACCGATGCTCTCCTCGTCGTTGTAGGCCGTGAGTGCGACGGTGAGCTCGCGATTGTCGATATCATCCACCCTTACGTGATTGTGGCGCCGCTTGATCCCGAACAGGAACAGAAGATCACCCAGCGCCAGCCCGAACCCGGTGATAATGGGTATTCCACTGTACCAGACGATCCACTCGTTGAACGACAACAGGTAGGCGTTCAGTCCCATCAGATATCGCGGCACGACCAGGACGACACCGAACAGATACATTGCCAGACCGAAGCACACCGAGAGCATTCCATACATCAGGAAGGGGATGCGAAATGCCCGGCGAGCGACTCTTCGGCGACCGCCAGCCAAGATGCTCTGTAAGCTGTGCATATATTGCGATCTCAAGGATAGCCTTAGCGGCTCCCTCTCAAGGGTGGCGGGCTTTGCGGCACACGACGAGTTCGGATATGAAGGGGCGGCAGAAGGGAGCCCCTCTCCGCGTCCCCTTTTGCGAGTTGGTCAGCGCGATTGTCCGCCGTGCCCCGCCTCGGGCGCACCGGACGAGCGCGGCCGGCGACGTCCCCTCTCCCATATGCGGTGGAGAGGGGCACGCGGCGACGCGTTTTGCGGTGAGCTAAGGCGAAGCATGGCCCATGAAGATTTGCGGGATCGGCTGACCCCAGGGCCCGCCGGTTCCTTCGCCACGCTCCAGCAGATTGGGAGGCGTGCGGGCGTTCAGCACGTCTGTATCGGCCCAGTGCTCATGCACGCGACCCCACGGATCGGCCCAGTAGTCGAACAGCTGGCTGCCGATCAGATGACGGCCGATGCCCCACATGTGCTGATAGCCCTTTTTCTGCAGATGCTCGTTGCCGACCATGACGTCGTCGATGTCGGCAGCCTCAAAGCTGAGGTGGTTGAGACCGTTCTTGTCGCCGCGAATGCAGAAAAAAGCGTGATGGTCGACATACTGCTCGCCGCGGTCGAGGCGATTGAACGAGCCCACGATATTGGTCTTCTCACCGGCATAGAACTCGTCCGAGCAGCGAAAGCCGAGCATCTCGCGGTACCAGCCGAGTGTCTTGTCAAAATTCTTCGTCATGACCACGAAATGACCGAAACGTTTGATGTGCGAGGGGCCGCGTGCGATTCGGAACAACTCGCCCCTGCGGCGGTACTTGTCGTCGCCCGAATTGACGGCAGGCCGCTTGATCGGGATCGGATCCAGCATTTCCATGCCGTGAACGACCTCGACCTGATAGCCGTCGGGGTCGGTCAGGCGGACCCGCTTGCCGCCGCCGGGCTCATCGATCTCCTCGATCGGCGAGGCGCCCTCGACCCGTGATATCCTCTCGATGTCCTCCATGCTCTCGGCGTGTACGGCAATGCCGAGATAGCGCGGCTCCCCGAGCTCGGTAACATGGATGTGGTGCGGTGCATCGGTGCCGCGCATGTAGAGCGCCGTCTTGGTCCTCTCGGCACGAATCATGCCGAAATCTGTCAGGAACTCCTCTTGCTTGTCGAGATCAGGCGAGCGCAGGCGCCCGTAAGCGAGATCGAGGGCTTTGATCACAGACATGAGAAACCTCCCCGGACGGTATGTATCATGCGATATGTTAGAACACTTCCGCTAATCGGGAAAACCCCGACAGCCGTGATGTGGCCTCTCCCCGTCCGGTGGAGAAGAGCCCGCCCGCGGGGAGGAGATTAACGATGAGTTTGTTCGAGGAATATGCTCGGAAGTATCAGACGGCACGAATGGAAAGACGCGATGGCATCCTGCAGGTGACGCTGCACACCGAAGGCCAGTCGCTGCGTTGGGGATTTCTGCCCCATGGAGAGTTGCCCGAGGCCTTTCGCGATATCGGCGCCGACCGCGAAAACAGGGTCGTGATCCTGACCGGGACGGGTGCCGAATTCTCCGGCCCGCGCGCGAATCCCGGGACGTCCTCCTTCCCGTCGCGCCCGTCGATCGAGCGGGTCGACCGCATTCATTGGGAAGGCCGTCACCTGCTGATGAACCTCTTGAACATCGAGGTGCCGGTGATCAGCGTGATCAACGGCCCGGCATGGCGCCATTCGGAGATCCCGCTGCTGTGCGACATCGTGCTCGCCGCGGACACCGTGCAGTTCCAGGATTCGGCCCATTTTAACTCCGACGTTGTCCCAGGGGACGGCATGCACATCGTCTATCCGCTCCTGCTGGGAATGAATCGCGGCCGGTATTTTCTGATGACCGGCCAGACATTGGACGCCGCCGAGGCATTGCGGCTTGGCCTCGTCGCCGAGGTATTGCCGCCCGACAAGCTGCTTGCGCGCGCGTGGGAGCTCGCCGAAGACCTGACGCGCAAACCGACCCTGCTGCTGCGCTACACGCGGCTGCTGTTTACCGAATATCTGCGGCGTCAAATGCACGACCTGTTGGGCTACGGTCTGGCAATGGAAAGCCTGGCCTTGTTCGAGAAGCCCGAAACGCCGCAGAGCTGAACCACCCTTCAAGGGCCTTCAAGGGAGGGAGGTCCTGCCGAAGTCCTCGAAAAGCGCTTCAAAACCAGTATCGGCGCTGGGGCTGTGGGGCGAGTCGCCACGCGCCGGCCTTTTCGGCCCAGCGAAATCCGCAACAACGTCCGGGAGACCCCCAATCTCGTTTTCCGTGGGCCGGCGCACAACCAGCTCTATGTCTGCCGCAGCGCTCCGCCATGGCGCCTATGTCAATAACAAGGAGCCGTAACCACTCTCCTAGGCTTTCCCGCGAGCGCGGAGGGTCAGATGACGATTAACGCGCAGTCTTCGCATCGGACACAGCCGGCCGGGGTTGCTGTGCACAATCGGGGCGCGGCTGGGCGCCGCGGCGTGCCGGAGGCACATGGCAATTGTCGACGCGCTGCGCATCAGACGCCTTGTCGGAAAGACGCTCTTTCAATGTGCGCGCCTCCTGCGCGCTCGCCGCGGACGAGGCCAGCATTATCGCGCAGCTCAAGGCCAACAGGCGCCGCATGTCTCAAAGCGCCTTGCGGAAGGTCAGATTGATGCGACGGCGGCCGGTTAGCGGATGCTCGCCCTCGGCGAGCGGTGCGACCCCGTGATAGACGAGGCGGAGCGGACCGCCCCACACGACAACATCGCCGCTTTCAAGCCCAATCCGTCGCGGCCGGCCACCGCGATTGTGGCTGCCGAACAGGAATACCGCCGGCAGCCCGAGCGAAACCGATACGATCGGCGCGGTCAGATCGCGTTCGTTCTCGTCGCGGTGCAGCGAAAGGCGCGTCCCGGGTTCGTATAAGTTCATCAGGCAGGCATCGGGCCCGAAACCCGTATAGCCGGCGGCAGCTGCCGCCTCTAAGGCAAGCCGCCGGAACGGTCGCGGCATGGGCGGCCATGGCCGGCCGGTCATGGGGTCGGCAGGTTCGTATCGATAGCCCGTCCGATCGGTGACCCAACCCGCTCGGCCGCAATTGGTCATCGCGACCGACATGCGAAAGCCGCCCGGCGTGACCATATTGCGGAACGGCGCGCTCCGGGCGATCTCGTCTATTGCTGCGACCAGACACCGTGCGCGCTCCCGCGCGAAGCCGCGCAGCAACACCGCGCCGGCAGCGATCGGCTCGATCGCTTGGGCCGGTTCGAGACAACTCAGCAGGTCGCCCAATCCGAAGCTCACCCGAGCGGGATCGCGCGCAATGCAGTGGTGTCCAGGCGTGCGCCGGCCAGCACATAATTGACGTCGGTCCCGGCGATCACGAAACGGGCGCCGAGCCGGATGAGCTCGCCCTGCAGCGCGACATTGTGCCGGATGCCGCCGACCCCCAGCACCTTGCCGTGCTCGCGGCAAGCTGCGGCAACGCGTTGATACGCCTCGCGCAAACGCGGGTGGTCGACCTGGCCGGGAATGCCATAGTCGGTCGTCAGGTCGCCCGAGCCGATCAGCAGCACGTCGATCCCGGGCAGCGCCGCAATCGCGTCGGCATTGTCGATGCCCTCGGCGGTCTCCAGCATCACGATGAGCGCAGTGTCCGCATTGAGCCGCTCGTTGATTTCGCCGAGCGGCATCGCCCGATAGCCCAGCGCCGGCCCGAGCCCCATCACCGAACGCTGACCGAGCGGGGGAAAGCGGCAGTTGCGCACGACCGCCTCGGCCTCGCGGCGGTTGTTTACATGCGGTACGATGACACCCTGCGCGCCGCCATCGAGCACGCGACTCGACCAGTGTGCGTCATGGCTTGGCACCCGCACGAGCGGCGTGATGCCGACACCAAGCGCTGCAGCACAGATCGTTGCGGCTGTCTCGATCGAATAGGGGCTGTGCTCCATATCGACATAAAGCGCGTCGTAGCCGCCGGCCTTGGCGACCATTGCTATGTCGACGCTGCGCGCAAGGCGCAAATTCATGCACAGCACCAGCTCGCCGGCGGCGAGCTTCCGCCTCATTGAGTTGGCCATTCCCGCCTCCTTTGCCCCTCACCCCAGCCCTCTCCCCGTGGGCTGGGAGAGATTAGTCGCACTTGGCCCTCGCCCGGCTTGCGGGGGGAAAGGGTCGGGGTGAGGACAGTGGGTCACCCGCAGGCGACCGCGTAGACGTCGCGCACCCCCTCGGGTAGCCGTGTCTCGCTCCAGGTCCGGCCGCCGTCCTGCGTCCCGAAGACCTGGCCGAAACGGGAGACGCCGTAGACCTGATCGGGGTCGCGCGGATGCACCGCCACACCCATCATTGTCGCCTCTGCCTTGACGCCACGGTCGAAGCGCTTCCAGGTCCGGCCGACATCCTCGGTGCGATAAATCGAGCCGTCGGTGCTGCGTGCGGCCGGGCTGAGACAGGCATAGATGATCTTGGGATCATGCGGTGAGACGCGGATGTCGCGGCCGTAGGTCAGCGGCGAAAACCGGCCGATCTCCATATCCTGCCAATGCTCGCCACGATCGTCGCTGCGAAAGAGACCCATGCGGTTGGCAAGGAACACGGTGCCGGGCGCGGCGGCGCTGAGCGCCAGCGCATGGCCGTCGAGCATGCCCTCGATCTCGGTCTGGCTGCCGATACGGCTTCGATATTTGGGTTCTTCGCAGAAGCGGATCAGATCGGCGGTACAATCTTCCCAGGTCTCGCCGCCATTGCGGCTGCGCATCGTGCCGTTGGCCTCCAAAGTCGCGTAGATGTCGCCCGGGGAATTGGGATCGACATCCAGCCGCATGACCCGGCACGCAAATCCCATGATGACGCGATCGGGTAGCCCCGGATCGGCAGTTTTGCGCCAGGTGTCGCCGCCATCTT
>JAFMSA010000467.1 GCA_017353855.1 Alphaproteobacteria bacterium | reverse complement strand
CCGAGAAGCCCGAACCGGTTCGGTTGGCGACCCCTGCTCCTTTCCCGCTCGGCGAGGCGAACGCCCCCTCGACCCAATGGCGGCACTAACAGCGTCCGCGCCCGGTGATTAATAAGGCGCTCAGCGGGCATCGGCAGCGACGAGCCGGCCCTCGCCGCAGCAGGAGGGCGCTGCGAGGCAGGGCTGGCAACTCAACGTAGCGCTCCCGCGATTATTTGCAGGTGCGAGTTCGGCGCTGCCGTTTTCAATAACGTCTTCAATATAAGTGGTGTGGCGAGGCCGATGTGGGCGAATGGGCGAGCGAGGCAGAAAGTGAGGCTGGGCAAAAATCCTTCGACCGCCGGTCCACTCTGCTGTCCCGGCGCAAGGCCGCATCCAGTCTTCCCGTCTTGCGCGCCTGTGATCGTGGGTAAGTCGCTGCGGTGGCTTGAATTGAAGAATTCGGAGCATCGGAGGCATGGGCCCGGCTTGCGTCGGGGCGTCGAGAGTGGAAGTTGCCCTTTTTTCATCCGGGTGTCTGAGTAACTCGCCAGCCCCAAGGGTGTTCGGTCCGGAGAGATGCTCCTCAGCTCTGCTCGCGGGTCTCTTTGAAACGGATGTGCGGCCATTCCTCGATGGTCGTTCGCAGATCCCAGGCATTGCGCGCGAGAAAGACCGGGACGCCGTCATAGTCCTCGGCGCTCGCTGACGGGTTCTTGTTGCGAAACCGTTCGAGTTCGACCCGGTCTTCGGCGGCGAGCCAGCGCGCCGCCTGAAATGGCGCCCCGTCGAGCCGGGCGGGCAGGTCGTATTCGGCGGCAAGGCGCGCGGTCAGGACATCGAGCTGCAGCGGCCCCACCACTCCGACGATCCAGTCGCCGCCAACCGTCGGCTTGAAGACCCGCGTCACGCCCTCTTCGGCCAATTGCTCGAGCGCGTGCTTCAAATGTTTGGACTTCATCGGGTCGCCGACTTTGATCCGCCGCAGGATCTCCGGGGCGAAGTTCGGTATGCCGGTGATGCGCGTGGGCTCGCCCTCGCTCAGCGTGTCACCGATCCTGAGGCTGCCGTGGTTGGGGATGCCGATGATGTCGCCTGGCCAGGCCTCCTCGGCGAGGCTGCGCTCGCGCGCCAGGAAAAACACCGGAGCCGGCACTGACATTTGGCGGCCGGTGCGGATGTTCTTCAATTTCATGCCGCGCCGAAAGCAGCCCGACGCAATGCGCACAAAGGCGATGCGGTCGCGGTGCTGCGGGTCGATATTGGCCTGCACCTTGAAGACGAAACCTGTGACGTGCGGTTCATCAGGCGAGATCGGCCGCGGGTCGGCAGGCTGCGGTCGCGGCGCCGGGGCCAGCTCGGCGATCCCGCACAACAACTCACGCACGCCGAAGTTGTTGAGCGCGCTGCCGAAATAAACGGGCGTCAGATGGCCCGCGCGATAGGATTCGAGGTCGAACGGCGGGCACAATCCCTTCGCCATCTCGACCTCCTCCCGCAATTTCCTGAGCGCGGCTTCCGGCAGCAGCCGTCGCAATTGCGGGTCGTCCAGGCCGTGGCAGCGCACCGGCTGCGTGACCCGGTTGTGGACGCCGCGCTCGAAGAGCAGGAGCGCATCGGCGAAGAGGTCATAGGTGCCGAGAAAGTCGCGTCCCATCCCAATCGGCCAAGAGGCCGGCGTCACATCCAGCGCGAGGGCCTGCTCAATCTCGTCGAGGAGGTCGAACGGGTCGCGGCCCTCGCGGTCAAGCTTGTTGACAAAAGTGATGATCGGTACGTCGCGCAATCGGCAGACCTCGAAGAGCTTCCTCGTCTGCTCCTCGATGCCTTTGGCAGCGTCCAAGACCATCACCGCGCTGTCGACCGCGGTCAGCGTGCGATAGGTGTCCTCACTGAAGTCCTGGTGGCCCGGCGTGTCGAGCAGATTGAAGGCGAGCCCTACATGCTCGAAGCTCATCACCGCCGAAGAGACCGATATGCCGCGCTCGCGCTCGACCGCCATCCAGTCCGAGCGCACCCGCCGGCGCTCGCCGCGCGCCTTGACTTCGCCTGCGAGTTGGATCGCACCGCCGAACAGCAGCAGTTTCTCGGTCAGTGTTGTCTTGCCGGCGTCCGGATGCGAAATGATTGCAAACGTCCGCCGGCGCAGAATCTCGTCCGTCAGGGCACTCATGAAATCGGCTGAAATTCGTGTCGGGAGTGGGAACGCGCGTAGGCTGGCACTGACGCAAGATATGGAGGCTGCTTCGGTCTCTGCCAACGGGATCGGGCTCCCGTCGTGGGGTCACCACTGAAACGAACGCGCCGTAGACCGGTCAGCCACCACACCGATGGCCAAATTGGCGCCGGGGCGCCTGTGCGCCTTCGCACCCCCCGGGGGCCGGATCGAACCGCAGCGCAGCGCTTCAGAAAAACCCGACTTTGCGCAGCACGATCATATCGTCGATGAAACCGCATTTTATCGCGATTAGATCAGATAAGACGGACGGGGCGACGAGGTGTTGGTTTTCCTCGTCGCCCCCTCGGTGCTCGGCCTTCGCGCATGCTTACCGGTTCGGCCAATTCGGTTCACGGCCAAGCCCGTGCGAATCTTCGGTTCGCACGGGCCCGGGAATTGCCGGCAAGGTCTGTATGCCCCGCTATTTTATATTTTAGCGCCACGATGCCTGCCGCCGGCCCGAAACCGGCGGAATTTCCTGCTTGCACAGCAAAACCCGGAGACGGGGCTCCGGCCCGAACGGCCTCTAGGCCAGCAATTTCTTCAGCCTTTGGGCGATGTCTTCCGGTTTGCTCTCATGCGTGAAGCTGGCGGTGAAGCGCCCCTGCGGATCCATCACATAGATGACCGAGCTGTGGTCCATCGAATAATCGCCGCCGGGCTCCGGATGCTTCGCGTAATAGACGCGATAGGCCTTTGCCGCCTGAGACACCTGCTCCGGGCTCCCGGTCAGCGCCAGGATAGGGGCGTCGAAACTCGCGACATAGGCTTTGAGCGCCTCGGGCGTGTCCCGCTCGGGATCGACCGTGATGAATACCGGTTGGACCGCCTGGCGTTCGGCGCCCAGTTCTTCTAGAGCAATCGAGATGTCGTTGAGCGCGGTCGGGCAGGCATCTGGGCAATGAGTGTAGCCGAAATACACAAGCGTCCATTTGCCCCTGAGATCGGCGTCGGTGACTGTCTTGCCGTTCTGGTCCGTCAGGCGAAACGGCCCGCCGATTGCGCTCGCGAGCGCGGTTCCGGCGGCGCCGCGCGGATTGCCGCGCAGCGCGAGGTAGGCGCCCGTCCCGAGGATTAGGAGCGTGGTGAGCACGGCGGCGATGAGCATGAGCCGACGCGGCGCCTTGCCCGTGGCGTTGCGAGCCATGATCCCCGGTCTCCCCTCAAGGATGATGGGCCGAAGCGGGGCCGACGGCGCCGGGCTTCGCCACGGTCACCGTCACCGAGCGAGCGCCGGCCTTTTCGAAATTGAGGGTCAACGGGAAGGAGTGGCCCTCGCGCAACGGCTGATTTAGGCCGAGCAGCATGAGGTGTTTGCCGCCCGGCTTCAGGCTGACCGGCTGCCCCGCCGGAATGTCGAGACCGGCGAGGGGCCGCATCTGCATGACCGTCCCGGCCATCGACATTGTGTGCAACTCGGCTTTTTTAGCGACCGGCGAGGAAGCCGAGACGAGCCGGTCCGGCGTCGGCGACATGATAGTCACATAAGCAGCACCGTTTTCGGCTTTCCCCGGAGTGGCGCGGGCCCATGCATTGCTGAGTTCGAGCTGGCCGGGCTGTGCGAGCGCGGCACTCGCCACGACGAGACCCGTCGCGAAGACAAGAGATCTGATCGGCATCGGATATCCTTTTCGACAGAGCACACCGCGGCTCCCGGCAGGGAGCCGCCAGCAAGAGGGTCTCAGGCCAGGATCGGCGGGGCTCGCGCCTGGACGGGGCCGTGTCGAAAGGGAGCGGCCGGTAATACCGGTGCAGCGCGTTGATAACCAGAATCGGCTATCTGAGTGACTTTGTGCGCCGCGGTGGGCGCCGGCAGGGCCGGCAGCCCGCTCTGCAGCATGCACAACGGGCAGTGATGGACGAGCGGTGCCGGATTTGCTTTGCCGGGGAGGTCCCGCGCGGGGGTCGCGTGGCAGAGATTCAAACCGGCCGCGCCGCCGCGCGCCGCGCGCAATCCGATTGCAACGGACAGCGTGGCTGGCAGCAGAAGCGCATTGATCAGCAGTGCCGCGCACGCGGCCCAGCAGACGATCGCCCGCGGGCCGGCTCGCTTCATTGCGCGGCGCCCCGAGCCGGCAGCGCTTGTGCGGCCGGCCCGGCGACGAG
>JAFMSA010000062.1 GCA_017353855.1 Alphaproteobacteria bacterium | reverse complement strand
CGGTCACCGACCAGGGCATCTCCGTCGACGAGTTCAACTCGATTATCGAGGCCGCACAGAACGACCCGGCGCTTCGCCAGCAACTCGTCCAACGTATCCGCGGTCATAAGTAGCGCGGCATCAGAACAGCCCACGCGAAAGCGATTCGCGCACAGCAAGCGAGGTCATCGATGAAATCCACCAACCAACTCAGTGAAGCTGAGAGAGTGGCCGAGACGCTCGGCGTCATTCTCGGAGCGGCGTCTTGTTCGGAAGAGGTCACGGAAGAGCGGGTCAATTCGGTCGCGCCGAAGTTGCGGCGGCTCGTGTCGGCGGCGGCGAACGACGCTGCCGATGCCGAAGCCGCCGATCAGCGGTTTTCCGTTGCGTTGGATGCGGGCAGGAATGCTGCGGAGGTGGGAAAAATCAATCCGGACGATGCCGAGGCGGCGCTGTGTGAAATGGAAGAGCAGCTCGCCACCTGATTTCCGGTAGGGCGGCCTTCGGACCGCTGAGCGCGCCGCCCTGCCTCCCTTCGTACTGTCGAGGGATATCGAGGCTCCACCGTCTGAAGCGCAGCGGCGCGTCCTGTGGGGTGCTCGGCCGCTCACCGCGGCCCGGAACTACGCCGGGACCCAAGCAGGGGGCCTTCCGCGGCCTATTGCCGGAACAGCAGGCTAAGCGCGATCGCGGCCAGCGCCGCCGCGGAGATCCATATTGGTACGATTACAATGGCGAGGTGCCGCGCGCGATGGGCGGCTTGAGTCGCCAGCGTTTCGGCATGAAGGAGGACTCCCTCACGGGACCAGTCGGTCACCAGTGTCCCGAGGCTGCGCACGAGGCGCGGCACCCCTTCGATCAGATCGGTGAGGGTCTCGAGCCCAAGTCGCGCTGCTGCTTCGGCGCCGCGATTGTGGCGCATCCAATCTTCGATCAGCGGTCGTGCCAGAGCCCAGATGTTGATTTCCGGGTCTAGGCGGCGGCCGACGCCCTCGATCACGACCATCGTCTTCTGCAGCAGCAGCAGTTGCGGCTGAGTTTCCATATCAAACTGCTCGGTGATCTCGAACAGCTGAGCGAGCAGGCGGGCTACCGAAATCTCGTGGAGAGGCTTGCCGAGGATGGGCTCACCGATCGACCGGCAAGCCTGAGTGAAAGCGTCGACCGACCGGCCCGGCGGCACGTAACCCGCCGCAAAGTGGACCTCCGCAACGCGCCGATAGTCGCCGGAAAGAAATCCGAGGAGCATGTCGGCGAGATAAAAGCGGGTCGCGCGGTCGAGCCGCCCCATAATCCCGAAATCGACGACGACGATCGCGCCGTCGGCGGCGACGAACATATTGCCGGGGTGGAGGTCGGCGTGGAAAAAACCGTCGCGGAACACCTGATTGAAAAAGGCCGCGGCCGCTCTGCCCAACAGCTCATCGATGCGGTGTCCGGCCGCCAGCAGCCCCGTGCGGTCATCGATGCGGATTCCATGCATCCGCTCGAGCGTGAGCACGGTGCGGCCTGTGCGCAGCCAATCGACGCGAGGGACGCGAAAATACGCATCGCCGCCGAAATTTTCTGCGAGCTCGGCTGCCGCGGCGGCCTCCATGCGCAAATCCATCTCGAACCTGACGATCTCCGCGAGTGTCTGTACGACCTCGACCGGTTTGAGACGCCTGAGCGCCGGCTGGAGCTGCTCACCCCAAACGGCCAGCCAGAGAAAGAGGTCGAGATCACCGGCGAAGGCCTCGGCGATCCCCGGCCGCAGCACTTTGACCGCCACGTCGTGTCCGTCCGCGGTCCGCGCGAAATGAACCTGCGCGATCGAGGCGGCCGCTCTCGCCGTCTCATCGAAGCTCGCGAACAGCGTTCCGAGCGGGCGGGCGAATTCGGCCTCGACCAACGCTCGTGCTTGCGCGCCGGAGAAGGGCGGGAGGCGGTCTTGCAGGCTCGCAAGATCGATCGCCAATTCCTCGCCCAGGAGATCGGCTCGGGTCGACAGCAGCTGGCCAAGCTTGATGAAACTGGGCCCCAGTTCGTGGAACGCCGCGGCGAGCCGCTGACCGGGGCGCAGATCGGCGGAGCGGCGCCGGCGTGCAAGAAGCCGGCTGGCGCGCAGCAACGGCACTGCGGCAGGGACGGCGGCCAATGGAAACAGTGCGTCATGCCGCGCTAATGTCAGGCAGATCCGCACAAGGCGCGCAAAATTGCGGATGCTGTGCAGGAGCCCGAATTTGGGTCGGAGCCGGTCAGAGGCGCCAAGCCGAATGGAGCGCAGCGACCCCCCCTGTCAGATTGCGGAATTTCACCAGATCGAAACCGGCTTGCGTGATCATCCCGGCGAGGTCGCTCTGCTTCGGGAAGCGGCGGATACTCTCGACGAGGTAAGCATAGGCCTCGCGGTCGCCCGTGACGATCTGGCCGAGCAAAGGCACGATGCGGAAGCTGTAAATGTCGTAGAGCGACTGCAGGAACGGGCTGATCTCGGGGGTGAACTCGAGGCACAGAAAATGTCCGCCCGGCTTGAGCACCCGCCGCGCCTCGGCGAGAGCGCCCTCGATCCGGGTGACGTTTCGCAAGCCGAAGCCGATCGTGTACAGATCGACGCTGCGGTCGGCGACCGGGAGCTGCTCCGCATCAGCGCACAACCACTCGATTCCGGACAGGATTCCTTCGTCGAGGGCGCGGGCCCGGCCGATCGCCAGCATTGCCTCGCTGACATCGCAGACGATGATGCCGCTCTCCTCGGTCGCACTGTCTGAGCCGTCGGGCGGCGGCAGGAGGCGCGGCAGCGCCCGCAACGCGATATCTCCGGTGCCGCCGGCCACATCGAGAAGGCGCTGGCCCCGCTGCGGCTTGAGCAGAGCCACCATCTCGTTTTTCCACCAGCGATGAATCCCCGCGCTCATCAAATCGTTCATCACGTCATAGCGCGGCGCGACACTCTCGAAGACGGCACGCACCAGCGGCGCCTTCTCGCTTTCGGGCACCCGGCGAGAGCCGAAATCGGTGCGGCCGCTCGTGTCTTCACCGGTCATCCGCAGGAAGATAACGATATAGGGCCGCGCATGCTACGCTCCCGATCCTTGCTCGCGGGCTAGATACGGCACATTTGTGCCCGGCGCTGCCGACGTCTTGCGTTGCGGAGCCTAGGTGCGGCCCCACAAGATCTTTGTCGCGCGCCGTGCGCCTTCGGCCATTGCCTCGAACTTGGCCCAGCAAATCGACGGGTGACCGACGCGCGTCCCCAGACCGCAATCCGTGCCTGCCAGCACGTTCTCGCGGCCGACGAGATTGGCATAGCGCACCAACCGCTCGGCAACGAGATCGGGGTGCTCGATGAAATCGGTGCAGTGCCCGACGACGCCGGGGACGAGTGTCGCGCCTTCCGGCAGTTTCACGTCTTCAAAAACCCGGTATTCGTGCTCGTGGCAGGGGTTGGACGCCTCGATCGAATAACTTCCGGCACGTACGCGAAAGATAAGATCGATAATGTCCTTCAACGGGATGTCGTCATGGTGAGGCCCGTGAAAGCTCCCCCAGCACACATGCAGCCTGACCTTCTCTTTTGGGATGTCGCGCAGCGCGTGGTTGAGGGCGTCAATCCGCAATGCGGCATAGTTGCGGTAATCCGGAACTGTCAGCTGGGGCAGGCAGGCCCAGCCGTCCGGCAGGTCGGGGTCGTCGATCTGCAGGACAAAGCCGGCATCGACGATCGCGTTGTACTCCTCGCGCATTGCTTCGGCGATGCCGAAGACGAACGCCTCGTCATCCCCGTAATACTCGTTTCCCATCCAATGTTCGATCGTGCCGGGCGTGTTTGCCGGCACAAAGGCTTCCGCCACCCTCACGCCGGCGAGCGCCGCCTTGAAATTATCGAGGTCTCGCTTGAGTTCGGCCTGTCCGACATAGCGCAGCTGATCGACGCACACCGGCATCGTTCGGCCGCCGGTATATCGCGGTCGCGGATGCGCCTCGAAATACTCGGCGAATCTTGTCTCGTCGCGCGCGGTCATGCTGAGGCGCCGGAAGCCGGAGCTGGGCCGGTTTTCGCAGCCTGCGATCCGTTCCGAGACGTAATCGGTGAAGTTGGGCTTTGACAATTCGCCGTCATTGACGACGTCGAGGCCGCATGCGACCTGACGCCTGACCACGTCGTTCACCGCCGATTCAAGGCGCGCCCCGAGCGCCGCTTCGTCATAGGTCTCGCCGCGCGCTTTCGCGAGGACCATCTCCCGCAGATCGTCGGGGCGCGGCAGCGACCCCGCATGCGCCGTCAAGATGCGATCTGTGCTGTAGATCATAGCGGCCCTCCCTCCTCTTTCATCCGTTTTCTCGAAGCACTGTTCCCGCGAAATGCAGCGACCCGCAAATCAGCACGCGCCCGGTCGGACGCTCCCGCACGAACTGCGTGAGCGCGGCTGCCACCGAGGCCGTTGTCGTTGCGATCATTCCAATCGAGCGCGCCGTCTCCGCGATCGCTTCCGCCGGCAGCGGGTTTTCCTCGTCCGGAATTGTCACTCCCGCCAAAGCCCTGGCGTGCGGCGCCAGCGGCGCCAGGAAACCTGTGGCGTCCTTTGTCTTCAGCATGCCAACGACGAGGTACAGCGGGCGGTCGCGCCATCCGGCGGCGCTATCGGCGAGGATCGCTCCCGCGCCGGGGTTATGCCCGCCGTCGAGCCACAGCTCCCAGCCCTCCGGCATCATCTCGACCAGCGGCCCCCGAGTGAGGCGCTGCAGCCGGGCCGGCCACTCGATCCGCCGCAATCCCGTCGCGATCGCTTCCGCCGGGAGCGGAAAGCCGTGCAGTTGTTCGAGGCAGGCGATCGCCCCGCCGGCATTCGCGATCTGATGCGTGCCGACGAGCGACGGCAGGGGCAAGTCGAGCCGCCATTGCTCACTCGAAAAACGCATGCCGTCGCCTGCGGCTTCGCAGTGCCACTCGTGCTTCCAGCGGTGGAGCCGCACTCCCAGTTTATCGGCGCGCGCCGCGATGACTGTCTGGGCCTCCTGCGGCTGCGGCCCGATAACGGCTGGCACGGCGGGCTTCAGGATCCCTGCCTTCTCGGCGGCGATCGCCGAGATCGAGTCGCCGAGGAAGCTTTGATGGTCGAGTGAAATCGGCGTGATTGCGGTAACCGCCGGCCGGCGGATCACGTTTGTCGCGTCGAGCCGCCCGCCGAGCCCTGTCTCGAGCAGCACGATGTCGGCGGGGGTGCGCGTGAACGCGAGCAATGCCGCGGCGGTTGTGATCTCGAAATAAGTGATCGGGGACCCGTCATTGGCACGCTCGCATTCCTCGAGCAGCGCGATCAGAGTTTCTTCCTCGATCAGCCGCCCGCACAGCCGGATGCGTTCGTGAAAGCGGACGAGATGAGGTGTGGTGTAGGCGTGTACCCGATATCCGCCCGCTTCGAGGCAGGCGCGCAACGTCGCCACGGTCGACCCCTTGCCGTTCGTGCCGGCGACGTGAACGACGGGCGGCAGCTTGTCCTGTGGATTTCCGAGTGCGGCGAGCAGCCGCTCGACGCGCCCGAGCGACAGATCGATCAGCTTCGGGTGCAGACGCCCGAGCCGCTCCAGCACGACGTCGCTCGTCTGCGCGATCATGACGTTTCCGCTGCGGGCGATACGACCTCATCGGACCGCTGCGGTTCGCGCAGCAGCCCGATGATCCGGCCCAATGTTGCGCGCAATTCGGCGCGCGGCACGACCTGATCGATCATGCCGTGCTCAAGCAGGTATTCCGAGTGCTGAAACCCCTCCGGGAGATGTTCGTGGATTGTCTCCTTGATCACACGCGCGCCGGCAAAGCCGATGACCGCGCCGGGCTCGGCGAGCGTAATGTCGCCGACCATGGCGAACGAAGCCGAAACGCCGCCGGTTGTCGGATCGGTCAACACGACGATGTATGGCAATCCGGCCTCTTTGACCATGTCGGCGGCGATGATTGTCCGCGGCATTTGCATCAGCGACAGCGCGCCTTCCTGCATCCGCGCGCCGCCCGACGCCGGCACGATGATCAGCGCCGCCTCCTGGAGCACCGCGAGCTTCGCTGCCGCGAGCAGGGCTTCCCCGACCGCGACCCCCATCGAGCCGCCCATGAACTCGAACTCGAACGCGGCGATCACCGTCGCAAAGCCGCCGATCTTCCCATGTGCGACGACGACGGCGTCACCCTGGGAGCCGAGCACCGCCTGGCCTTCCTTCAGTCGGTCCGTATAGCGCTTGCGGTCACGGAACCTCAGCGGATCGAGGATGGTCCTCGGCAGCTCGATCTGCGTGAACGCGCCGTCGTCGAACAGGATTTTGAGCCGGAGCGCCGCACTGATCCGCAAATGATGGCCGCAGTTGCGACAGACGTGAAGATTGGCCTCGAGCTCGCGATAGAACAGCATCTGCTCGCAACCCGGACATTTGTGCCACAGGCTGTCGGGTACCGCCTTCCGGCCGACCGCCGCGCGGATCTTGGGCAGCACGAAATTCGTCAGCCAGCTCATTGCCGGCTTTTAGCCGTCCGCACCTTTATCGTCGAGCCTTCCCGTCGCAGCTGCTGCCCTCAGCCGCCTCCCCGCAGGCGTGATCCGGTGATCCTCAGCCGTTATGGGCGTGGTAGTAGGTGTTGCGCAGCACCCGCCCGGGGAGCGCGCCGGTGTGCTTGCCGGCTTCAAGCAGCACCTCGCCGTTGACGACGGTCGCCATGATGCCTTCGGCCGGCTCTTTGATGCGCTTGGCACCGGTCGGGAAATCGTGCACGACTTCGAGCGGCAGCGGGCGTACCGTGTCCGGATCGAAGATCACGACGTCGGCGGCGAGCCCCGGGCGAAGCAGGCCGCGATCGTAGAGCCCGAAGGTCGAAGCCGAATCGAAGGTTAGCCGCCGCACCGCCTGCTCCAGCGACATGACCTGCCTGTCACGCACCCATTCGGACAACAGGCGGGTGCTGAAGCCAAAGCCGCTCTGGAACTGCACATGCGCGCCGCCGTCCGACAGCCCGATGATGGCATTCGGATAGGTCAGGATTTGCGCCATCGCCGCTTCATCGACATTAATCTCGCCGTGCAGGAACTCGGTGTCGAGATGCTCCTCGACGACAAGGTCGAGAAAAGCATCGATAATGCCCTTGCCTTGCATCTTCGCGATCTCGCCCACGGTCTTGCCCTCGAACGCCTTGTTCTTGGGCAGTACCGCAGTCTGCACCTCCATGTAATCCCACCAGGTGCGGCAGATGCCGGGAGGCGGAGTGTCGAGCCGGAACTCGACCGCTTCGGCGTGCAGCTTCTTGCGGATATCGGGATCGCTGTAGGCGCGCAGTTTCTCCTCATCCGAAGCCAGCAGGATCGGGTGCCAGGTCGGGAGGCCCCGGAACTCCTGACAATTGCGCATCGTGAAGTAATCGGTGATGCGATTGGGTGTACACATCGGGAACGCGCGGATGCCTTTGGCCGTCGTCGCGTCGATCTGCGCCATCTGCTTTTTCCATTCGTCCGGCCGACGCATCGACTGGCTGAGATTATTGTAGACCACGGTGCGGCCGGTCGCTTCGGACAGCCGGCTCATCAGCCCGTTTTTCATCTCGGCGCCGTTGCCGCCACCCGACTGGATGAGCCCGGTGCCCATTTCGCGCAATATGTCGGCGAGCGCGAAAATTTCCTTTTCCTCGGCCCATAAAGCCGGGATGTGGACGCCCTGCGGGTCGTAATGGCCCTGATTGCGCGATACCGAGAGCCCCAGCGCCCCGGCCCTCATGCCGTCGCGCACCAGATCCTGCATCTGCCTGATTTCGTCGTCGCTCGCAGTCCTCTTCTGGCAGTCATCGCCCATCACGTAATAGCGCACGGCAGTGTGGCCGATCAGATTGCCGACGTTAACCCCGAGATGATGGTCGAGCTGGTCGATGTATTGCGGCACCGTCTCCCACCCGAATTCGAGCGTGCGCAGGACCTCCATCGGGATCGCTTCGACATAGGACAAAAATTCCGCAAGCCGCTCCTCGGTGCCCTTGCGCACCGGCGCGAGCGACAGCGAGCAATTGCCGAAAATGACGGTCGTGGCGCCGTGATCACAGGAATACGAGCACAGCGGATCCCAGGTGACCTGCGCGTCGTAGTGGCAGTGGTTGTCGATAAAACCCGGCGCTACCGCGCGGCCTTCGGCGTCGATCACCCGCTCGGCCGGGCCGGTCAATTTGCCGATCTCGACGATTTTGCCGCCTTTTACCGCGACATCGCCGCGGAAAGCCGGCATCCCCGAGCCGTCGACGATGCGGCCGTTGCGGATCAACAGATCATACGCCATTGCTGCGCCCTTCCTCGTTCGATCTGGAGCAACTCTAACACACCGCGCGCACCGGGTTTGCACAGCGAAATCGCCCGCGGGACTTTCCTGTCCCGCATGGCTGCAATACGACAAGGGCGGCAGTTGCCTCTGCCGGTCGGCCAGTCCACAATCGGCGCAATCGTGGATTTCAGGGAGGCCAAGCGATGACGCAAACGGCGGGCCGTCGGCAATCGCTGCCGCGGCGCACGCTGCCGGCCCCGACAGCTGCCGCTCCGGCGCTGCCGCCCGACCTCGGCCGTCCACAGCAAAAGCAGGCGCATCCGCGAGCGTCATTTCCAGCCCGCCCGCCGGGACTGCAGCAGGGGTCTGCGTCGATTGTGACTGTTGTCGACCCGTCGTTCCTGACGCAGCGCCGAACGCCGGGTGCGATCCACCGGCTGTGGACCGGCGTGCGGCGGGGCCAGGACCGGGACGTTGTATTCGACGAGGTTTCGGGCAATGTGCAATGGGCAGACGGGCGGGTGACGGCCTTCCACCGGTCTTCCGACAGCCGCAACGGCAACACCTCCGAGCAGTTCAACCGTCGCCTCGCGCAAGCACGACGGGCGGGTGAGCGTCGTCGCCGATCCCTATGACGGCAAACCGCTCAACTCGCCGGACGATGTCGTGTCGCAGCCCGACGGCAGCATGCGGTTCAGCGACCGGTCTTTATGGTGACTGGACCCCCGGAGGCCACCCCGACGAGGCCGGCGGCCTCGCCAACCCGCAAGGCACCTTCAATCCGCGCCCGGGCGCCGAGAACGCCGGCGCGGATCGGCCAACGGCGGCGCGGGTTGGCGACGAGCTCCTACTGCCGGGCTGCAAGGGGCAGGCTCGAGGTCGCAATCGCCGGGAAACGGCTGGCCGCCCCCCCAACGGCATATGCTTTTTACCCGATCTACAGCACGCTCTGTGCAATCAGCACCCCGCGGGGATGCGGGGTGGATGCGGGGCCGGGCGGTATGTGCATGATCTGTGCGTTCGATGTGCAGGGCAATCAACTCGCCAATATGCGGCTGTTCACCGACATGACCGTGGACGGCGTCAAAATGCGGGCCGGGCGGGATGCGCGTCGATGTCACCGGCAATCGGGAGTGCAGCTCAAACGCGCCGCTCGGCGATGCCGGCGTGCCGGTGTTCAACCCGGCGGACAGCCGATCGCGCGGATCGGCCTGTCCGAGGTCTGTGCCAATCTCTGTCTTGGCAGCCCAAAGCGCGCGTGTTCGTGGCTGCCAGCCAGCCGCTTCACATGCTCCAGGTAGCGACGCAGGGCGCCGCCCCGGGCTCAAAGGGATTTCGACAATGTCACGACTGACCCCGCTTGTTGCAGTAGCCGCCGGTGCGCTGAGCGCACTGCTGGTGGTCCGGGACAGCCACTGCGCCGTAGCCGGCACTGGACCGCTGCTATTAGCGCAGGCACAACCTCCTCAACCGCCGCAGAACATCGAAACCAGCATTTCGCAGCTTCATCAAAGGCTGCAGATTACGCCGGCTCAGGAGCCGAAGTTCAACGCCGTCGCCAATGTGATGCGGGAGAATGCCCGTGCCGAGGCGAAGGCCCCGCACGAGCCACCGCCGACTGCAACGGCGGTGGAGGATTTGCGCGCGCTCGTCGGATACACCGAGGTGGAGCTCGCCGGGCTGAAAAAGATGCTGTCGGCGCTCGAGGGTTTGTATGCCACTTTGTCGCCGGCCCAGAAGAAAACTGCCGACGCGGTGTTTCGCCCGGGCCCCGGCGAATGAGCACGATCCAATGGCTGAGCCGACAGCACCGCCATGGCTGAATACGCACGTGCGGTCCGCTCCTGTCCCGGTGGGTAAACCGTTAGAGTGCCCAACCCGCTGCAGGCCACTGCCTCGGGCAAGAGGATCGGGGTGACGGCGTTTTTTCGGAGAACCAACGATGACCCCACTGCCGCTCAATGATTTTCTCGTCATAGACCTGACCGCGCATCGCGCCGGCCCCACGGCGGTGCGTCAGCTGGCCGACTGGGGCGCCCGGGTCGTCAAGATCGAGCCGTCGGGAGAGCTGGTCGATGCGACCGGCAGCCGCCGCGAAGGGCCCGATTTCCAAAACCTGCATCGCAACAAGCGCGCGATGACGCTGAACCTCAAAAGCGATGAAGGCCGCGCGATCTTTTTCAGGCTCGCCGAGCGCGCCGACGTCATCGTCGAGAATTACAAATCCGACGTGAAGCACCGCCTCGGCATCGATTACGAGGCGGTGCGCAAGATCAACCCGCGCATCGTTTACGGCAGCATCTCCGGCTTTGGTCAAGACGGGCCCTACGAAGGACGGGCCGGCGTCGACCAGATCGCCCAGGGAATGGGCGGGTTGATGTCGATCACCGGCCTGCCCGGCCAGGGTCCGGTACGCGTCGGCATCGCGATCAACGACACCTCGGCCGGTCTCTTGCTGTCCTACGGGATTGTGCTGGCCTTGCTCAACCGCGAGCGCACCGGCGAGGGACAATGGGTCCACACCTCATTGCTCGAGGCGCAGATCTTCATGCTCGACTTCCAGGCAGCACGGTATCTGATGAAGGGCGAAGTCGCGGGGCAGGAGGGCAATTTCCATCCGACCTCGCCGGGCACGGGCATGTTCCGGACCGCGGACGGCTATATCAACCTTGCCGCGTCGGGCGACAATCTGTGGCGCCGCTTCTGCGAAGCGGCCGGCGCCGGGGACCTGCTCGAAAACCCCGATTTTGCGACGGTCGCCGCCCGCGCGAAGAACCGTCCGGCGCTAATTGCGTGCCTCGAAAGGATCATGCGCCGGCAGCCGAACGCCTATTGGGTCGAGCTACTGAACAAGGCCGGCGTGCCGTGTGGGCCGATCAACACGATAGACCGGGTTTTTGCCGACCCGCAGGTACAGCATCTCGGGATCGCCAGGCCGGTCAGCCATCCAAAGCTTGGGCCCCAGAAGGTCGTCGGCCAGCCGATCCATATGAGCGGTTACCCGCAACCCGACGAGCTTCGTCCGACCCCCGACCAGGGCGAACACACCGACGCGATCCTACGGGAGCTAGGCTACGACACCGCGGTGATCGCGAGGCTGCGCCGGCAACGTGTCGTTTGATGGAACCTGGCCCGCCCCGAAGCACCGCGGGGCCCTCTCCCGCACGCCGTGCGGGGTCGATCGCGATTATTGATGACCCCGCCGGGATTATTCCGCGGCTTGCTTGATTTCCGCGAGCGGCTCGCTTCCCGCCCAAGCGTGCTCGGCGATGTCGAAGAGGACACGTTCCGGACCGTAGAATTTCTTTTCGAAATACCCGGAATTCGGCTCTTGCTGGTTGCGGTCGATGTAATACTCAGCGCCCAGGCTCTCGAGCTTCTTCGAGAACTCGGCGACGTCCTCGACCAGCACGCCAAAATGGTGAATGCCGCGGAAGTCGAGCCCCTTGCCGAGCTGATCGGTCTTGAATTTCAGGATCGCCATGTTGAGCGTGCCGTCGCTGAGAAACACGCCGTCTGCGAGCACCCCGTTGGGTCGGCCGACTTCCTTGAAATCGAAGGCGTTTTTGTAGAAATCGGCCATTTTCTCGGGATCTTCCGCCGCAATGGCGATGTGGCGCAGCTTGGGCATTGTGTGACCTCCTTGGTTGTGGTTTGCCTCAACCTAGCACGACCTGCCGGATCGACGCCAACACCTGCGCCATATTCTTGCCGACGCGCGAAAGCGCTTCCTCCCACGCGAACAGCCCGAAGCGGTCGAATTCCGGCAGCAGCGAGCCGTTGGGGAGCGTGAAACGCGAGGTGCATGTGAGGCTCTGCGGGTCGGGTAGCTGCGGCGGCACCCACGCAAACAGCGCGAGATCCTTCCCGCGCAGATAGGCGTGTACGCCGAGCGCCGCCAGATCCTCGGGTGCGACCGCGAGACCGGTTTCTTCGAGGAGCTCGCGCGCCGCCGCTGCGGCGGGATCCTCGCCCGGTTCTGCCACGCCTTTGGGAATATCCCAGCGCGGCGAGCGCGTGGCATGACCGAGCAGGACGCG
>JAFMSA010000061.1 GCA_017353855.1 Alphaproteobacteria bacterium | reverse complement strand
TCAAGCGCGTGATCGCCCGTGAATCCGGCGGGCGCGGCCGCGTCAGCCTCGTCCTCGACCTCCCGAGTCGCGAGGTCGAAATCGCCATTCCCGGCGGTTTCAAGGTGGGTCCGCATACCCGCGCCGCCGTCAAATCGCTGCCAGGAATCATCGATGTCCACGACATCTGACGGCGTACATCTGATGCGCTGCGGCGAATTCCCGGTTTCCGCGAAGCCCGAAACCCGGTAATCGCCCCTAATCAGGTTAGCGTTATCAACAGTTTGCAGCCAACGTTAATGAACGCGTTCAATCCTGATCATGAATAAAGTTCATTATAGAGATTGTTGCTGACGCCCGACATCGGGCGTAGGCTGCGTTTTGCACCGATGGGAAAAGGTGCCCGGTGGCCGAGGGCCCGGCGGGAACCGCCCGCCGCGATGGCCGCGAGCTCGCTCGGAGCGGGGCAACGAGGAGAAACAGTCATGGCCTATGATCTGCTCATCACGAACGGACGCGTCGTGGACGGCTCCGGCGAGCCGGCATTCCAGGCGGATGTCGCGGTGTCTCAGGGAAAGATCGTCGGGGTTGGAAAGTACGGCGGTGCAGCGGCCAAGCGCGTCATCGACGCCGAAGGGCGTGTCGTGGCGCCAGGTTTCATCGACCATCATACCCATTTCGACCCGCAGGCAGTCTGGGACCCGTATTGCGGTTCCTCGGTGCACAATGGCCACACGACCGTTATTGTCGGACAGTGCGGCCAGGTCATCGCCCCGGCGCGCCCCGGCGACGGTGAGTGGTATCTCGAATTCTTCTCGGATGCCGAGCAAATCCCGCTGAACGTTCTGAAGGCGGGAGTCGACGTCAGCTGGGGATCGATCGCCGAGTATATGGACGCGCTCGCCAAGAGGCGCGGCATCAATGTCGGGACCCTGGTGGGCCATTCCGGAATTCGCCGCTATGTGATGGGCGAGGCGGCTTCCGAGCGGAGCGAGGCGACGGGAGACGAGATGGCCGCGATGAAGAAGCTGATCCGCGAGGCGATGTATGCCGGTGCGCTCGGCTTCTCGACTGCGCCAAAAGACCGCGGCGACCCTGCCGGCGTTGGTCCCGATGAGGAGCGCTGGGCGCTCGCCGGCGTGCTCGGCGAGCTGGGCACCGGTATTTTCCAGGTCGCGGGCGGCGCTCCGGGCGGGACGGCGGCCACGCGCGAGGTCGCCCGCCAACTGGCCGCGCGCACCGGGCGCCCTTCGATCTACAACCTCGTCTCGCAGCCGATCGCACAGCCTGAGGAATGGGAAAAGCATCTCAAATGGCTCGAGGCGTCGTTCGGGGGCGGGGCTCGCTGCTATGGTTCCTGCACCTCGGTTGTCGCCGGCGCGATCTTCGATCTGCAGCGCGGCCTCAATGTCCCGCAGGACGAGGACATCACCCATCCCGAAGGCATCTTCCGCGGCATGCCGACCTGGGACAAAGTCATGGCTCTGCCGTATCGGGAGCGCATGCGCGCGTTCCGCGATCCGCAGCTGCGCAAGGCACTGTCTGCCGAGGCCGTCGAAGGCACCGTCGCTCAGGAACGGGGGATGACGGATCGTCGTGGACGCGCGCGCGGCTTCTTCAACCGGCGCTGGGATCTCGTGCACGTGTTCATGACGCAGCACGAGCGCAATCGCGGGCTCGAGGGTAAGAGTGTGGCCGAGATCGCGCGGCGGCAGAACAAGAGCGTCATGGACGCCTTCCTCGACTTGTCGCTCGACGAAGACCTGCAAACCTGCTTCATCGCAATCGACCGCAACACCGACCCCAGGGCGCAGAAGGAAATTCTCGGCTCGCGCTACACGGTTATCGGCACCAGCGACGGCGGTGCTCGTCCGCACACTGCGGACCGGCACGAATACAGCACCCATCTGCTGGGCCATTGGGTGCGGGAGCAGCAAGCGATGTCACTCGAGCAGGCGGTCTACCGGCTGACCGGCAAGACCGCGCTGATGCACGATCTTCACGACCGCGGCTTTATCGCCGCGGGCAAGGCGGCCGACATCACGATTTTCGACGCCGACACGATCGCCGCAAAGCCGCGCGAGCCCGTGAGCGATCTGCCAGGCGGCGGAGTGCAGGTGAAGCGCGAGGCCGTCGGGATCGATCACGTGATCGTCAACGGCGCCGTGCTGCTGAAAAACGGGCAACTGACCGATGCCCTGCCGGGTCAGATCGTCAGAGGCCCGCTTTACCGGACGAGCACCGCTTAAAAACCCGGGAAAGCCTCGCGCACATGTCCCGTCCTCTCCCTGCGCGCGGGAGAGGACGCCGACTGCGGATCCCTCCCCTAAGGGAGACGTTGGGCTCGGCGGGGAATCCTTCTCTGAAGCGCGCCCCGCAGCGTGCCGCCTGTTCCGCGTTGCCCGACGCCGCTCTCGCGTGTGCGCAACAAGACCGTGAACGCCCGTGCGCGGGGATGAATGTCCTCGACATCCGTCCCGTTCTCGCCGGCGCGGTATTGCGGGAGCCAGTTGCCGGGCTTGCCAAAGCGGCGTATGCACCCAAAGTAATGCCGCGAAACCTCACGCAGGGCTGCGAGAGGGCCCAACCCAGGGCCTGACCCGCTCCGGTGTCGACGCTGACGATGGCGGCGATTTTCCCTGCGGCGGCTCAACCGGAAAAGGAACAACCATGGCTATACCTACCTTTACGATGCGCCAGCTGCTTGAAGCTGGCGTTCACTTCGGCCATCACACGCGCCGGTGGAACCCGAAGATGGCACCATACCTGTTTGGCGTCCGCAACGGGATCCACGTCATCGATCTGGAACAAACAGAGCCGATGCTGCACCAGGGCTTGCAGGCGGTCCGTGATGTCGTCGCCGGCGGCGGGCGGGTTCTGCTGGTCGGCACCAAGCGGCAGGCGCAGGAGCCGATCGCGGAGGCCGCCAAACGCTGCGGACAGTATTACGTCAACTACCGCTGGCTGGGCGGCATGCTGACCAACTTCAAGACGATTTCCCAGTCGATCCGCAGGCTGCGCGAGCTCGAAGAGCGAATATCCCAGGAGCAGACCGGCTTGACCAAGCGCGAGCTGCTGGAACTGACTCGTGACCGCGACAAGCTCGAACGCGCGCTCGGCGGTATCAAGGAAATGGGCGGGCTGCCCGACATATTGTTCGTCATAGACACCAACAAGGAAGCCATTGCCGTGAGCGAAGCAAATACGCTGCGCATCCCGGTGGTGGCGGTCCTCGATTCGAACTCATCGCCGGATGGGATTGCCTATCCGATCCCGGGAAACGATGACGCGATGCGAGCAATTCATCTCTACTGCGATCTCGTTTCCGGCGCGGTTCTCGATGGCCTTCAGGCCGAGCTTGCGGCATCCGGCGTCGATATCGGCGCTCAAGCCGGGCCCGCCGAAGCGGCCACTCCGCCGGAGGTCGAACCGGAGGGCGTCGAGCGCGAGCCCGACGTCAATGTGGAACCGCCGGTCCTGCATTGACGCACTGTTCATCCCCACGGAACTGGGTTTCTAACGAGAGGGTCGTGAATGGCCGAGGTAACGGCGGCGTTGGTCAAAGAGCTGCGAGAGAAGACCGGCGCCGGAATGATGGACTGCAAAAGGGCGCTAGGCGACAGCGGCGGCGATATCGAAGCCGCGATCGACTGGCTCAGAAAAAAGGGATTGTCCGCGGCGGCAAAGAAGGCCGGGCGGGTGGCCGCAGAGGGCTTGATCGCGGTCGCGACGCGCGGCCGCGTCGGGGCTGTCGTCGAGGTCAACTCCGAGACCGATTTCGTGGCGCGCAACAAGGAGTTTCAGAGCTTTGTCCAGACTGTCAGCCGGCTCGGGCTCGACGGCGACGGCGAACTCGACTCGCTGAAGGAGATGGACTTCCCGGGATCCGGTCGCACCGTCGAGGAACAACTCACGCATCTGATCTCGACCATCGGCGAGAACATCGTGCTGCGTCGGGTCAAACGGCTGTCGACAGGCGAGGGCGCGGTCTTCGCATATGTTCATAACGCGCTAGGCCCCGGCATCGGTAAAATCGGGGTTCTCGTGACGCTCGGCTCGGCGGCCGCTCCCGAGAAATTGGCCGATCTAGGAAAACAGCTGGCCATGCACGTCGCGGCGGTGAACCCGCTGTATCTCGATATACCCTCGGTGCCGCAGGCAGCGCTCGACCGCGAGCGCGACGTGCTGCGCGAACAGGCACGCGCGAGCGGCAAGGCCGATGCGGTTGTCGAGCGGATGGTCGAAGGGCGTCTGCGGAAATTTTATGAGGAGTTCGCACTGCTCGAGCAGATCTTCGTGGTCGACCAGAAGACCAAGATCGCCGGTGTTGTCGAGCAGGCGGGCAAAGCAGCAGGTACACCGGTTCGAGTCGAGAGCTTCGCGCGGTTTGCGCTGGGCGAAGGGATCGAGCGGCCGCGCGCCGACTTTGCAGCTGAGGTGGCCGCCCAGCTGAAGAACTAGCGGGTCTCCAGTCGACGCGGCTTCGCCCCCCGCCGGGGCGGAGCGGGGTGCGGCCGCGACGATGGAAACGAACGACGAGAAAGCCGGTTTGGTGTATTCTCGGCCCGCGATGCCAGCCGATCTCAAATATCGCCGGGTTCTTCTCAAAATCTCGGGCGAGGCGCTGATGGGCGCCCGGGATTACGGCCTCGACCCCGAAATGGTCGCGCGGATCGCAGATGAGATACAGGCCGTGCATGGCCTCGGCGTCGAGCTGTGCCTGGTGATCGGCGGCGGGAACATCTTTCGCGGCGTATCGGGGGCGGCCGACGGGATGGAACGGGCGTCAGCCGATTACATGGGCATGCTCGCTACGGTTATTAATTCGCTCGCGGTGCAGAACGAGCTCGAGCGGCGCAACGTGAAAACCCGTGTCCAGTCGGCGATCTCGATGCAGGCCGTTTGCGAACCCTACATTCGCCGTCGCGCCTTGCGGCATCTCGAAAAACACCGCGTCGTGATCTTCGCTGCAGGAACCGGCAACCCTTTCTTCACAACCGATACCGCCGCGGCTTTGCGGGCCTCGGAGATGGGTTGCGACGCGCTCTTGAAGGCGACCAAGGTGGACGGCGTCTATGACGCGGATCCTTATCTCGTACGCGGCGCAAGACGCTTCGAGCGTCTCGACTACCATGAGGTACTCTCGCGCGACCTGCAGGTGATGGACGCCTCGGCGATTTCGCTGGCGCGCGAGAACGATATCCCCATTCTTGTGTTCTCGATCTTTGAAAATGGCGGGTTTGCAGAGGTGGTCAGGGGACGCGGGCGATACACAATCATCGACGCTAAAAGCGAAAATCGCACGGGATGACGCGCTATGGCTGAAGACGAACTGCTGAAAGACCTTCGCCGCCGGATGGACGGCGCGCTCGAGGTGCTGCGTAAGGAATTTGGTGGACTGCGCACCGGGCGGGCCTCGGGGAGCCTTCTCGAGCGGATTACGGTGGCTGCTTATGGCAGCAACATGCCGATCAACCAGCTCGCCAATATCAGCGTTCCGGAGCCACGGATGATCACGGTGCAGGTCTGGGACCGCGGGCTTGTGAAAGCCGTCGACAAGGCGATCCGCGAATCGGGTCTGGGTCTCAATCCACAGACCGAAGGCCAGGTGATCCGGGTACCCATTCCCGACCTCAACGAGGAAAGGCGGCGCGAATTGACGCGGGTAACCGCCAAGTATGCCGAGCAGGCGAGAGTTTCCGTCCGCAACGTCCGTCGCGACGGCGTCGAGTTGCTCCGGCGGCGCGAGAAGGATGCCGAAATCTCGCAGGACGTTCAGCGCAAGCTGCAGCAGGATGTGCAGCATCTGACCGACGAATACGTCAGGCGGATCGACGAGGCGTTGTCGCAAAAAGACAGAGAGATCCTACAGGTCTGATGAGCGCGGGCTCGCGGCCGCCGCCGCAACACATCGCTATTATCATGGACGGCAACGGCCGCTGGGCGAGAGCCCGCGGGCTGCCGCGGATTTCCGGGCATCGGTACGGCGCCGAGGCAGCCCGCCGCGCCGTTGTCGCAGCGGCTGAATTGGGGATCCCCTACCTTACTCTCTATGGATTTTCCTCGGAGAACTGGCGCCGCCCTGCCACGGAGATCCAGGACCTGATGGCGTTGCTGCGCCACTACCTGCGCGCCGAAATCGCCGAATTGCACGGCAATGGGGTCCGGCTGAAGGTGATCGGAGATCGCGCCCGCCTCCCCTTGGATGTCGCCAATCTGATCGAGCACGCGGAGGCGATGACCCGGGACAACACCCGAATCACCGTAATCATGGCGTTATCCTACGGCGGGCGAGCCGAGATCGTCGCGGCGGTCCGGGCGATCGCGCAGCAAATAACGGCCGGTAGCCTCACCGCCGAAGCGATCGACGAGTTTTGCATCGCGCAGAATTTGTACACCGCAGGGATCCCCGACCCGGATTTGCTGATCCGGACCAGCGGCGAGCAGCGCATCAGCAACTTTCTTCTGTGGCAATGCGCCTATTGCGAACTTGTCTTCACAAGAACCATGTGGCCCGACTTTTCCAAGCGCGATCTCGAGCGGGCGATCGATGAGTTCTGCAGCCGCGAGCGGCGCTATGGTGCCTCGATTGGCGCCGCGCGCTGAGCCGGGCTCGCTTCGTCTGCGTGTGCTCTCCGGGATGGCGCTCGCGCCGTTGCCGATTGCGGCGATCTGGTTCGGTTGGCCCTGGCTTCCGCTGTTGACCGGGATCGCGGCCGCGGTGATGGCTTGGGAATGGGGCCGGCTGTGCCGTGGAGGCGCTTTCGGCCGGACCGGAATCGTCCTCGTCGGCGTGGTTCTCGCGACTGTCGCGGCGACCGCACTCGCGTCTCCCGGCCTCGGTCTCGCGACCGCATTGCTCGGAGCGGCAGCCGTCTTCATCGCCGCCCGCCAGGGGAGCGATCGCGAGCCGGAATGGACGGCCTTCGGCGCGCTGTGGGTCGCGCTGCCGTGCGTCAGCCTGCTGTGGCTGGCACGCGATGGAGCAATGGGCCGTGCTACGCTGTTGTGGGTACTGGCGGTTGTGTGGGCGACCGATATCGGCGCCTACGCGATCGGACGCACGCTCGGCGGTCCGCGCTTGGCGCCCCGCTGGAGCCCGCGGAAAACCTGGGCGGGACTTGGCGGAGGTGCCGTCGGCGCGGCGTTGACAGGGTGGGCCACCGCGATATGGCTCGATGTCTCGCCTGCCTTGCCGCTGGTGCTCGTCAGCGCGGCTCTTGCGATTGTCGGACAGTTCGGCGATCTTGCCGAGTCACTGGCTAAGCGAAGGTTCGGTGTGAAGGACTCGAGCGGCCTCATTCCCGGTCACGGCGGACTTCTCGACAGGCTCGACGGGCTGCTCGCCGTGATGCCTGCCGTTGCAATACTGACGCTGATCCAAGGCCGCAGTATCTTGACATGGCAATGAACCCCCAACCCCGGGGCGAACGCCGCGCCGACCGGCCGCGACGCGTCACCATCCTCGGCTCGACCGGATCGGTCGGGCAGAGCACGGTAGACCTGCTGCTGCGCAACCCGGATGGCTTCGAAGTCGAGGCCCTTACCGCCAACCGCAATACGGAATGCTTGGCCGAACAGGCGCGGGCGCTGCGCGCACGCTTCGTTGCGGTGGCTGATCCGCTTCAGTACCCGGCGCTCAAGCAATCGCTCGCCGGGTCCGGGATCGAATCGGCCTGCGGTGCCGAAGCGCTCGCCGAGGCGGCGGCGCGTCCGGCCGACTGGGTTATGGCCGGGATCGTCGGGGCCGCGGGACTTGCGCCCACCCTGGCCGCGATTCGCCGCGGCGCGATCGTCGCACTCGCCAATAAGGAGGCGCTCGTCTGTGCCGGGGGGCTCGTCATGCGGGAGGTGGCGCGTTGCGGCGCGACTTTGCTGCCGGTCGATAGCGAGCACAACGCAATCTGGCAGTGCTACGACCACACCAGGGCCGATACGGTCGAACGGGTCATCCTGACCGCGAGCGGCGGGCCCTTCCGCGAGCGAGCCTTCGAAGAGATGCGCGCAGTCACGCCGCAAGAGGCCGTCGCGCATCCGAACTGGCGTATGGGCGCGAAGATCTCGGTCGACTCGGCGACGATGATGAACAAAGGACTCGAAGTGATCGAGGCCCACCACCTGTTCGGGCTGGCGCTTGAGCGCATCGAGATCATCGTGCATCCGCAGTCGATTGTGCACAGCGCGGTGGTTTACCGCGACGGTTCGGTGCTGGCGCAGCTCGGCTCCCCCGACATGCGCACGCCGATCGCCTATGCGCTGGCCTGGCCGGATCGCATCGAGACACCGACTAAGCGGCTCGACCTCGCGGCTGTCGGCCGGCTTACCTTCGAGCCTCCCGACGAGCGCCGGTTTCCGGCGCTGCGCGTAGCGCGGGAGGCGCTGCTGCACGGCGGCGGATGTCCGACCGTGCTCAACGCGGCAAACGAGACCGCAGTCCACGCCTTCCTCGACGGGCGCATCGGTTTTCTCGATATTGTCGACACCGTCGAGCGCACCCTCGAAGCGATTCCCGAGGGCCGGCTTGAATCGCTCGACGACGTCTACAATTTCGACACAGCTGCGCGGGAGATTGCCGCGGCACTTTCAAGCCGGCGCCGCTCGGCGCGCGAAACCGTATAGACGGATTGGCGATGCTCGAATTCCTGACCCACGGACTGACCTACATCGTCCCGTTTCTGGTTATCCTCACCGTGCTCGTCTTCGTTCACGAGTTCGGCCATTATTTCATTGCGCGACGGAACGGGGTGCGGGTCGAGGTCTTTTCGATCGGCTTCGGTCCGGAAATGTTTGGCTGGCGGGATCGCGCCGGGACGCGGTGGAAATTCAGCACTGTTCCGCTCGGCGGGTACGTCAAGATGTTCGGCGATAGCGACCCGAGTTCCGGCTTGCCGGCGCGCAGCCTTGCCCTCGCCCCGGCCGAGCGGAATGTCTCGTTTCATTACAAGCGGCTTGGCCAGCGGGCGGCGATCGTGGCTGCCGGGCCGGCCGCGAATTTCCTGTTCGCCGTCCTCGTGCTGGCTGTTCTGTTTACGACTTACGGCCAGCCCTTCACGCCGCCCGAGGTCGGGCAGGTCCAGCCGGGAAGTGCCGCCCAGCAGGGGGGTGTCCTGCCGGGTGACGTGATCCTCAGCATCGACGGACGTGCGGTTGAGCGCTTCGAAGATCTCCAGCAGATCGTGCGGCTCAATCCGGGCGTACCGATGAGCGTCGTCGTACGGCGCGACGGTCGCGAGCAGACGCTTCGCGTTACGCCAAGCCGCACGGAACTGAGTGACCGCTTTGGCAATCACTATCAGATCGGGCTGCTGGGGATCACCCACAGCGGGATGGACTATGTCAAGCGGGACCCGGCGAACGCGATAATTCAGGCCGGTGCCGAGACCTGGGGCCTCTCGGTCTCGACGCTCAAGGCAATGTGGCAGATCGTCAAAGGTACGCGGGCCAGTGGCGAACTCGGAGGGCCATTGCGCATCGCCCAGATGTCGGGAGAAGTTGCGCAGGGCGGAATTGTCGCAGTGCTCTGGTTTATGGCGGTCCTGTCGATCAACCTCGGCCTGATCAACCTATTCCCGGTTCCCGTCCTTGACGGGGGGCACCTGCTGTTCTACGCCGCTGAGGCGGTCCGCGGAAAACCGCTCGGCCAGCGGGCACAGGAATACGGATTCCGTATCGGATTGGCGCTGGTCCTTACCCTGATGGTTTTCGCGACGTGGAACGACCTCGTCCATCTGCGGATCGTCGAGTTTGTCAGAAGCCTGGTAACCTGACGCGGTTGCCACCGGGGGGACCGCCGTTCAAAGGGGGGTGGGGGTGTTTTGCATTGCTTCCGTTTGACCACCGTCTTGGGGGTGATCGTCGGCACTCTGCTTCTGGCTGCGATGCCGTTACCTGAGCGGGCGAGCGGCCAGGTGCCGGCGCGCGCTCCCTCGGCCCCCCAAACGAGCGGCGGTATCATCTCCGACATTCGCATCGAGGGCTCGCAACGGATCGAGCCCGAAACCATCCGCTCCTACCTGCTCGTCCAGGCGGGCGAGCCGTGGGACGATGAAGCGATTGACAGGTCGCTGAAGGCCCTGTTCGCAACCGGACTGTTCGCCGACGTCAATATGAGCCGTGCCGGCAATACGTTGGTTGTCAGGGTCGTTGAGAATCCGATCATCAATCGCATCGCGTTCGAGGGGAACAACAAGATCGACGAGAAGGCTCTCACCGCCGAGATCCAGCTGCGTCCGCGCGTCGTCTATACCCGCAGCCGTGTTCAGAACGACGTCAACCGCATCCTCGATCTCTATCGCCGGCATGGGCGTTTCGGGGCAACCGTCGAACCGAAAGTCATCCAGCTCACGGAAAATCGCGTCGACCTCGTTTTCGAGATCAACGAGGGCGAGTATACCGGCGTCCGCAGCATTAATTTCGTCGGCAATCACCAGTTCAGCGACAGCAAGCTGCGCGGCATCATCCAGACCAAGGAAAGCCGCTGGTACCGGTTCCTGACCAGCGATGACAGCTACGATCCGGATCGGCTGACCTATGACAGGGAGCTGTTGCGAAGGTTCTACCTGACCCAGGGATATGCGGACTTTCGGGTGGTATCGGCGGACGCCGAGCTGACCCCCAACCGCGATGGCTTCATTATCACTTTTACTGTCGACGAGGGTGAGCGTTACCGGTTCGGGAAAATCGATGTCAATATAAAGATCAAGGACCTGCCTCGCGAGGCGGTGCTGCCGTTGCTCACGGTCAAGGAGGGCGACTGGTACGATGCGGAGGCCGTCGAAAAGTCCATCACCGCGCTGACGACCGAACTCGGCAACCGAGGCTATGCCTTCGTAGAAGTGAAGCCGAACATCAAGCGCAACCGGGAAAATCACACTGTCGACATCACCTTTGATGTCCAAGAGGGCCCGCAAGTCTATGTCGAACGGATCGATATCGTCGGCAATGTTCGTACCCTCGACAAGGTAATCCGCCGCGAGTTCCAGCTGGTCGAGGGCGACGCGTTCAATACCACCAAGATGCAGCGCTCGCAGCAAAGGATAAAAAATCTCGGGTTTTTTAAGAAGGTCAACGTCACGAACAGCCCGGGATCGGCGCCCGATAAAACGGTCGTCACGGCGGAGGTCGAAGAGCAATCGACCGGAGAGTTGTCACTGGGCTTCGGATTTTCGACCACCGACGGTCCGCTGGCGGATGTCAACATCCGCGAGCGCAATTTCCTTGGCCGCGGTCAGGATGTACGGATCGGAACCGTCGTGTCATTTCGTTCGCAACAGGTCGATCTGAGCTACACGGAGCCCTATTTTCTGGACCGGAACATCGCGGCCGGCTTCGATCTTTTCGAAATCAAGACCAGCCCCACCCAGAACTTCTTTTCCGGAATAGTCCCGCCTTACCAGCAATTCTCGTACGGCGGCGCGCTCCGCACCGGCTACCAGATAACCGACAATCTGCGCCAGACGCTCAAGTACACGGTCCGCTCCGATGACATCACGAACATCCAACCCAACACGTCGCTGTTCATCGGGCTCCAACAAGGAACGCACCTGACGTCTGAAGTGGGTCAGGTATTGCTCTACGACCGCCGGGACGATCGCCTCGACCCGACGAGCGGCTATTATGCCTCGATCGGCAATGACTTCGCCGGGGTCGGCTTCGGCGTGGATTACGTGCGGAACAAGGTTAGTGCCGGTTATTATTATTCGATTGCGCCCGAATGGGTATTGAGCGTCACCGGGGAGGCTGGCTACATCTTCGGCTGGAATGGTCAGAAGGTGCTCCTGCAGGATCGGTTCTTTGTCGGCGGTGACAATCTGCGCGGTTTCCAGAGCGCCGGCATCGGGCCGCGAGACACGGTTAGCGGCGATGCGCTCGGCGGCCAGAAATATTACGTCGGTTCGGTGTCGTTGGGTGTGCCGCTTGGCCTTCCGAAGGAACTGGGAGTGACAGGGCGCGTGTTTACCGATTTCGGCACGTTGTACCACGTAGAACCCACAACCCTGAAGCTGACCCCGGAGCAGTCGGCCGCGGCGGGAGGTCAAACGACGTTGACGGCGCAACAATCGCCGGCACTTCGGGCGAGTGCCGGGGTGGGCGTTTCGTGGAAATCGCCGGTCGGTCCGATCCGGCTCGACATCGCCCTTCCGATCAGGAGGGAATCGTTCGACAAGACCCAGTTCTTTCGCGTCAGTTTCGGTACGAGGTTCTGATGCTGCTTTGGTACATCAGGTTTGGAGCGCTGTTGCTGGCGGCTGCGTTCGGGCCGGCCGGAAGCGCCGTGGCCCAGGCCCCGCCCACGCCCCCCGCCCCAGCCGAGCCGGCGCC
>JAFMSA010000466.1 GCA_017353855.1 Alphaproteobacteria bacterium | reverse complement strand
AACCGAAGCCGAAATACCCCCTGGGGTGCCTTGCCTGTGGTCGCTGGGGCAAGAATTGTTGAGTGAACGCCCTACCCACCGCCTGCATATTTACTTACCGCGTGACGCATTTCGTGACAACGCGCCTCTGCTCGATGCCGCGTGTGGATCACCACTGGACACACCGCTCGGTCGTCTTCTCGGCGACTATATGATTGCCTTGTGGCGTCGGTTGCCGGACATGACACAAGCCGATTTCGCCGGCCTTGGAAAGACTATCGGGGCGATGGTCGTCGCCGCTGTTGCCCCATCAGCGGATCGGATGGCCATCGCCAGACCGCTAATCGATCTCAGTCGCAGGGAGCGCGTACAACAGGTCGTCCAGGAGCATTTGCGGTCACCGACCTTGGAGCCGGGGACCCTCGGTCGGATGGTCGGAATGTCCCGCTCTAATCTCTACCGGCTATTCGAGGACACGGGGGGCATCGCCCGATACATCCAGCACGAGCGGCTGCGTGAAGCGCGGGCCATCCTCGCCGACCCGGCGTCCACTCAGACCGTCACAGCGATTGCCGAAGACCTCTGTTTCGCGGACGCTTCCAGCTTCCGCAGAGCCTTCAAAAGAGAGTTCGGCTACACGCCACGAGAGGCGCGGCATACAGCAGCGTCCGAGCTGGATGTAACGCCAAGAACCCGTGTGCCGTCAGCGGCAGCGCATTTCGGCGATCTGTTGCGCGGGCTCTAGTTTCACTGCCACGGGTCGATTAACAGATCAAGCAATAGCCTAAAAATCGAGAGGTCAACCTCGAATTAAAAAAACCGCCGCCCAGGTGTCGCAAGCGGCGGGAAGGAAAACCGTGTTGGGTATCACAGAGACGTTAACCATATTTCATTTGAAAAGGTTCCCTCATTACCCCCCTATACGAAAAAATTCGAGCCCGTATGCTCTCACTCGCCTAAACCACCGGAGCAACAGCGACCCGGTCAAGACCTGCTCGGCGAGGTGGGGGCTTCCCGCAATACGGTACTGGCAAGCGACAATCGCTCTTTTCGAAACTGTTCGCTCACCTAACACTTTATTACCGCGACCGGATCTTCGTTCATGCAGCCGCGATTCATCGCGGCGGTGCGGACGTTCCGCGAGCAGCAATCACGCGGTTGACATCGGATGGCGTTGCGGTGCCGACGACGAGCGCTTCGGAGAACTGCAACACGGCGCGGGCGTGTAAGAGGCTGGCCCCGTCAAAGCCGAGGATCCCAGTTAATTTTCTCAACTCGCAATGCATACCGCGCTTCGGCTCGGCGCAGACGCTCGCCATGTCATGCGAGATTCCCTTAAACCAAAGTTTAATGGGGATGAGCCCCAAGCGTCATCCATCGATCCGCAGATGCAATAGCCTTGGTCCAAAGCGACCCTGTAGCTTTGATCGCAGCATATATCCGTTCTACCAGAGGGCCGTACGATGACTACGGATATCCGATGCAAAATTACATCGCTTCTGTCCGCAAACAAAGTAGTAGAAGCAAATAACATTATGGAAACCGTGATTTATTCGTTGCTGGATTCTAAAAGACCGCGCGAGGCCGCGAGAGCAAATCTCGTCTTTTTACATTGGTTAGAGCAATGCCGCCCGTGACGAGCGGGCGTCGCGCCAGCGCAGCGGCCGATAAGATGCAGTGGTTCGATTGGACGCTCGTTCTGGGCGCCGTTGCAAGCCTCGCCGTTGCCATCCGGCTATTGTGCGCAACGCCGCTGGCTCACCCGGAGGGGCCGACAAGCATCGCCTCGGCGGGCTGGCTCGGATGGGAAATCCAGCAAAACAGCGGTTCTGCGCGGCCGGCCTATAACCGATAACAAGTTTATCAGTTGTAGGACGCAAGAGACACAGTTCGCCCGCGGGCCTTTGGCACACAGCCTCAGCCACTCGCCCGCTCAAGCCCCGTACCCGCACCGTCCTGCGGCATCCCCAGCGACCGCGCCAAGGACCACCCCCCAATACCCGATAGCGCGCCCGCACGACCGCCGGATCCAGCCCCAGCAGCCGCGCCAATTCAAACAGCGGCACCTCCACCGTAATCACGTCAGGCGAATTCGCCCGTTGCTCGGCCGCCGTCACCCACCGGCAGTTCCCCGGATCGTAATCCCCGTCGCGATCCACCCGGTCAATCGAATACTCCCGCCCCGGTCGCTCGCCCATGTCCTTGAGGAAATTCGCAAACGAATTTCGCCAGCGCTCGCAAACCGAGATCCCACGCCCGCCGTACAGCCGATACTTGTGATGGTTCGGGTCGTAACACCTCCGCTTCATCTGATCCCACGACCCGTACGTCAAAGGGTGCAAGGCCCGCATCGAAGACCCCGCGGCTCGGCCCGCCGCCGGTGCCAGAACGGACCCCGCCGCCCGTCGCACGTCCGCTTCTTGCCCAACCGCAACTTCTCGCCCGACGCAATCACCCGCGCCCCGCAACTGCAACAGCACAACCACGCCGCATAGCCGCGCTCAGTTCTGCCGGCACGCCCTATTACCCGTAATTCACCGAAACTCTGTCCAGTCAAATCGATCGCCTGCGAAAACGGCATCAATCCAACCCCACAAACCCGCATCCTTCGAACAGACAAAATATAGCATGGTGAGGGAATACACCTGCACTATTACTCGATCGAGGTGTCGCTCGTTCAATTTTATATGGGGGGAGGAGAACATGCGCGTATCGATCTTTTCTGCGCCCGCGTCCATGCCACCCCTGCGCGGGCCGCGGCCGGCGCCAGGGCTCGGGATCGGGGCGGGTCAGATCAGCCCCCTCACGGCAACCGCTACCGACGACGAGAGGTCTCTCGAAAGAAAAGGAACTGCAGCGTTCTCTCGAAGGAAGGATCGGCTGATGCTACGAAGAAGGAGGACCCTGGAATGACCACGCTTTCCGGCAACGGCGGCGCCAGGCAGTTATGGCGCAACACCAGCAACCGCTCGCGGCTCGCGCTCTGCCGCAACGGCAAGATGCTGAAGCAGCCCGCACCCGGCGAACGGTGGCGGTTCACAATCCTGCGCAGCGAGGACATCGCCGGCGATCCCGCCTGGCGAAGCGAAACGACTACCGTGGCCTCCGCCGGGATTACCCGCACGACCCGGCAGGCGCGGCACAAGCTTGCTAACCAGACCTAGCGCTCTCCACAATTGTGGAGGTCATTCGAGCGCGCGCAGGACGCTCATTCCACCGCAACAGGGAGTGGCAACCCCGCGAGTGCGGCTGGCGCCAACAGCTTGCTCGCCGAGGTGATCTCTATGCCGATCACCTTGTCCTCGCCATCGAACATCAGCATGACGCCCGGGTGGATTTCCTCGCCCTCGATGTCAGGCCCTTCGTTCCTGGCGAGCGCGATGTAAAGGACATCGGCCTCGGGATCGTAGGTCACGGCAGCCATCGCCGGGCTCCTCGGTCAAACACCACAGTCACGACCACGATATCACTTCCGGACGGACGAAAAACAACCCGCAGAACCCGCCCGCCACGTTCAGGGATGCGACGCCAAGCACGCGTCAGCGCCGGGTTCTGCGGGTCGAGCGCGGTGCGCTCAGGCTGCCGCACGGCGGCTTCGACCCAGGCGCCATTGATAGCATGCTGTGCCATCCGGAAACGGGCATGGGCCGTCAGGATCAAAGCCATCGGCCAGTTGCCACGCCGTAAGATGCGATACAACCGATTTGCATTTCTCTAGACGGGCACGCGGCTGAGTGCGAGGCTCTCGCGCGCGAACTTCGAGCATACGCCCAGGACCGTATTCCGCTGGTGAAGAACCGCTGATTTCGGCCAGTCTGCCGCCCGCCGCTGCTCCAGGAAGAATCCGACATTTGCGGGAAAAGATTCTTTTCCCGGAAATGTCGGATTCTTCTACCGGGCGGTGGGCGCCGGGGCGCGAGCAAGTGCGTGCAGGTTGCGCCTACCTGCTGCCGTCAGCTACGCTACCGCAGGCTCCTGGCAGGGCATCCACATGACGATCGTGGGGAACGCGCGCACCGCGGCGGCGTGGATCTCCTTGATGTGGTCACGGCGCGCCATCCAGCGACGGGCTTGGTACCCTTGGCTGGCCGGTTGCCACAACACAATGGTCCATTCCTCGCCCGCTTGCAGCGCGAGCGCCTGCACCCGCTCGCAGACGACTTCGTGCCATGGCCGGCCGGTCTGCTGCGCGAGGCGCTCGACCGCTTTGGCGGCAGCGGCGTGCGGCGCACTTTGCGCGCACCGGCTTGGCGACCGGCACCCGGCGGAACGTCTCTGCGCTTGCCGCCATCGCGATGTCGTCCGCTTTGGGGAACGCGCCACCGATTTGG
>JAFMSA010000060.1:8138-12325 GCA_017353855.1 Alphaproteobacteria bacterium | reverse complement strand
GCTTCATCGCGATCATGGAGAACTGGCGGCGCGCCTTCCGGGAGGGCGCGGATCACCCGGTCATCGGGCTGAGCCCGGCCGAGCTTCGTTCATTGACCATGCCTGCTTGCATCATCCCCGGTAACGACCGCGTGCACCCGCGCGAGCCCGGTCAGATTGCGCACCGGCTGATGCCCAACAGTGAATACCATGAAGTCTTGACCGAAGATCGCCCAGACCTCGATGTCGCGTTAGAGGACTGGAGTGCGAAAGAGGGATTGCTGGCCGCGATCTTCATTGACTTCCTGCGACGCACCGAGCGCCGCGCCTAGCTCGTCGGGCTCACGTGGCCGCTGTGTCGTCACCGCGCTCCTCGCAATGACGGCCATTTGGGCTGTCATTGCAAGCGTCCGGAAGCGATCTCGGGTCAGGCGACGTCTCGGTCCAAAAGCTCTATATGGACGTTCTGCGGGCCGCGCAGAAAAGCGATGCGCACCCCGGGCCGTATCGTTTTCGGCTCGACCGTGAATTCGGCGCCCTTTGCTTTGAGCTCGGCGACGACCTTGTCGATCTCGCTCACTCGCAGCCCGATATGCTCGAGCCCGAAATAGGGCGGCTCCGGCGGCGGGCCAACGGGCTGCTCGGCCGAGACCTGGGCAATAAAGACACTGATCCCGCCGAGATTGAGGTCGATGCGCGGCCTGCCGTCCGACTGCACCGAGCGGATGATCTCGGCATCGAACATTTTCTCGTACCAGCGGGCGGTCGCTTCCGCATCGGGACTGCGCAGATGAACATGGTCGTACGTGAAGGCGCTCATTCCTCGCTCCTTTTTCCATCACGGCGGTGCGGCCTTACCAGCCGACATCCCGGATAACAGCAGCCTGCTGTCGCGAAAATAGCCATATCAGCGTTTTCGTCGAGCCGATACTCTCGGCGCGCCAATGGCCTGCAAACTACCGGAGTCGATCGGGTATGCCGAACCGGTCCGGCGCGTGCCGCGTTCTCGCCCTCGGCATGTGTCGGGGATTCGTGAATAACCGCTCGGCAGCCGGCGTGACGCGTTGCATCGGGCTCGCCGGGCCGATCGTGAATGCGGCCGATAGGTCAAGCTTCGGGAGCCCCGTCTCCTCTACGGCCACCCTCGCCGGCACGTTAGACGTGCTGCTTGCGATTAACCCGCATGCCCGCGACTGCGCGCGTGCCGCTGCTGCGGCTTTCGCCGAGGGCGGGGGGAACCGCGACCGTCTCTATGAGATGCACAACGGCAATCGCATCGACGCCTGCAACGACAGTCCGCCCGCATTCCTGCAGCTCAAGCTGATCGAACCCCGTGCGCAGACCGCCTTTGACCCGCCGGCGAGGCATGTCGAGCAAGCCGGCGACCGTCCGCCGGACGACTGCGTCCCGCACGGGGGACCGATCATGTCTGCGCCGGCTCAACCCGGGCGCTGCATCGATCTCTCCATCGGACTATCAACCGCATGAAATCGCAAGCAGGTTATGTTCGGGGCAGCGTGGAGAGCCGCTCTTCGTGGGTTGCGGCGGGGATCACGCTGGCAATTCTCTCAGTGTCCTACGGTGCCCCGCTCGTCGTGGTCGTCGGTCTAAAGCCGATTGCAGGTTCCCTCGGAACAGACCGCTCGCTGGTGGCATTGGCCGGCTCGCTGATCTGGCTGGGGACGGGTCTTGGTGGCATTTTCATGGGTTGGATCGCAGAACGGGTCGGGATGCGGCCGATTGCGATCCTAGGCGCCGCAATGACCGCGCTGGGTTTGGCCCTCTCGGCAGTGGGACAGAGCTGGGCGCTGATTGTCGGAAGCGCCGTGCTGATCGGCCTGTTGGGCAACGGCGCGCATTTTCCGCCGCTTGTGACCTATGTCAGCCGCTGGTTCGACCGCCGGCGCGGCACGGCCGTAGCGTTGATTTCCTCCGGACAGTACATCGCCGGTACCGTCTGGCCGACGCTCTTTGAGCGCGGCATAGCCGCTTTCGGCTGGCAGGCGACGATGCTGGGCTTTGCTGCCGTCGTCGTGTCGGTCATTGTGCCGCTGGCCGTCTTCCTGCGGCCGCCTCCGCCGCCGTTCCGCGCGGAGGCGTTCGCGGTTCATCCGCACCGGCATGCGCGCACGCTTCGTCTGCAGCCCAACCTCATCCAAGCTCTGCTCTGTGCGGCCGCCTTCTTGTGCTGCGTGCCGATGGCGATGCCGGCCGGGCATCTCGTGGCGCTGTGCAGCGATATCGGGCTTCCCGCCGCAAGCGGTGCGGCGATGCTGTCGGTGCTGCTGGGCTGCGCCTTTGTCAGCCGGATGTTCTGGGGATGGCTGACGGATAGGATCGGCGGGCTCGGCACGGTGCTTGCCGGCTCCGCATGTCAGGCGCTCGCCATTGCGGCATTTGCCGTGACGCAGGACGAAGCCGGGCTGTTTGCGGTCTCGGCGCTCTATGGTATGGGTTTCAGCGGGATCATCCCGGCCTATGTCGTGGCAATCCGCGAGCTGTTCCCGTCGACCGAGGCCTCCTGGCGGGTGCCGACACTGCTTTTCACGGGGATGTCGGGCATGGCGTTCGGCGGCTGGTTCGCCGGCGCGCTTTACGATTATTTCGGCTTTTACGCGCCGGCCTTCGCGGCGGGGGCCCTGTTCAATCTGGCAAACCTCTCCGTAATCGGATTCCTCGTCGTAAGACGTGCTCAGCAATCACCTGCAGCTGTAAGCGCGACACTTTGAGGTCTGACTGACTGCGGATTGATGGGGAGGAGATTGTGAACCCCAAGCTCTACGCGATGACCTGCGGTTGGCTAACCGGCGAACTCGGCCGCTTGATGGAGGGTGGAAAAGGGAAAGCCAACCTGCCGATCCCTGCCTATCTGATCGAGCATCCCAAGGGCACGGCGCTGTTCGACACTGGCATGCACCCGGCTTGCCAGCACGATCCCGCGGGCCGGGTCGGTCCGCGGATCGCCGGCCTGTTTGGCTTCAACTATCATGCCGGCGAAGAGATTTCGGCGCGCCTTGCGGCGCTCGGCCGCGATCCCTGCCGCATCGACCTGATCATCGCCTCGCACCTGCATTTCGATCATGTCGGCGGCAATGCGTTGATCCCGAACGCGACCGTCATCGTTCAGCGCCGCGAGTGGGAAGCCGGGATGGACGCGGATATTGCCTCGCAGCGCGGTTTCGACCGTCAGGATTACGACCTCGGTCATAAGGTGCTTCAGATCGACGGCGAGCACGATGTGTTCGGCGACGGATCGGTCATATGCCTGCCCACTTACGGGCATACCCCGGGTCATCAGTCGCTAAAATTGCGCCTTTCTGCCGGCGAGACCGTGCTGGCCGCAGATGCCTGCTATTTCTGCCGCACGCTGCGCGAGCGGCGTTTGCCGAGGTATGCGTACAACCGGGCGGCGATGCACGCTTCGCTGGACCGCCTCGCGCGCCTCGAAGCCCGCGGCGCCCGCATCGTCTTCGGCCACGACGGCGACTTCTGGAAGACAGTGCCGCAGGCGCCCGCAGCGATCGGCTGATTGCGGGGCCACGCTCCGTCCGCCGGCCGCGGCTATCGCCGAAGGGGAACTTATCAAGCAATTACAATATCTTATGCGGAATTATCGAACTTGACGCCGTAGGTAGGGATAAGCCGGGAGCACCGGCGCCAATGCCCCTTTTGACGAAACCAGAGCCGCCAAAGCCCGAGCCTGAACGGCGTGACCGGCGGCGCCGATGCCGCGGCGGCGGCAAGCCAATGGCCCTTTACCGCCGTCGCGCGGGGCGGACGATCGCGCATGAGGCCGCTGGCCTCGCACGGCATCGAGAACATCGCGCCGATCGCGCGCCGCTGGCTTGATCGCGCCGCGATCATCGGACCGACGAATTGCCCGCCTATCGCATGCGTTCGGGCCACAACCCACGCAACAGCGCTCGCTATCGCCGCCTCGTGACCCGGGTGCGCGGCATGCTGCGCAGCCGCATCAACGCTGCGTTGAACCGCCTCGTTGCGGTCCGCAAGCCTGCCGTCTTGCGCATCGAGCGCCTTGACTTCCCCCCGCCGCACCTGTCGCGCGGCGCATGAACCGTCCCGTCACAAATTGCGGCCGCGCCCGTTTTCAAGGCGAAACTCGTCGATCTCGAAGAGCGCTTCGGCATCCTCGCCGATCAGATGCCTTCGCCTTACACGAGCCAGGAATGCCCGAAGTGCCATGATAT